>JAHRHW010000098.1 GCA_019100305.1 Candidatus Thiodiazotropha taylori
CGCGACCTGCGCTGAGTCAGAGCTCGGAGCCTATCCTGCCCCCCTCTCTGGTGGAAAATGTGTAAATTTTTGTAAATTAATAGTTCTATGAATTGTGGGGTTTTGTGGGTTAGTATTAGGATCTGATCCTGATTATCCTGCTGTTTAGGCAGGTAATAAACCCGATATCACGCAAATGGAGTTGCCAGTCTTTTTACGAGCAAAGTTCCTCGAGGGCATTGTCAAAATTGACTCACTCTATTCCGCTGCCGGCCTTACTCTCTCCTTACCTGGCCGCCGTTATCAGTTTCTCCAGCTTTGCTGGCTGGAACGCCTCAGATGATGAAGATGAAAGTGCTGCGGCACTGCAACTCGAAGGCGATCCTCGTCGTGGGCAGGAGATCTATGAAAGCTGTGCCGTCTGCCACATGCCGGAAGGCTGGGGAACCCCCAACGGTGCCTATCCACAGATTGCCGGGCAACATCGCAGTGTGGTGATCAAACAGATGGCCGATATCCGCGCCAACAACCGTGATAATCCCTCAATGTATCCGTTCGCGATTCCTGAAGAGATCGGTGGTGTTCAGGCCATTGCCGATGTGGCGGTCTATATCGAGGCCCTTAAGATGACCCACGCAACCGGCAAGGGGGCCGGTAAGGATCTGGAGCATGGCCAGCGTCTCTATCGGGATAATTGTACCGAGTGTCACGGCAAGCGGGGCGAGGGTGATGCACAGAAGGCCTATCCCCTGATCCAGGGGCAGCACTATCACTATCTGCTGCGTCAACTGAAGTGGATCCAGAATGGCAAACGCAGAAATGCCAACAAGCAGATGATGAAAATGGTCCGCGATTTTAAGGAGCGGGATCTCCAGGCGTTGGCAGACTTCGTCTCCCGCATGGAAACGGATGAAGAAAAAAGTACTTCGATGACCTGGAAAGATCGCAAACGTGAATGATTCCGCCGGCCCCGATTTGAGGTCTCAATCAGTAGAGGCTGATGCTGATGCAGAGGTTCAGGGTGAATTCTCTGAGCGGCGGGAGCTGCTGGTCAGTTTCCTCTGGTTATTCATCCCGGTGTCGATCGTTTTGGCCGGCATCTTCTACGCCTTTTCCAATCAGACCCAGAAATATGAGCTGCAGACGGCATTGATCCGTGAAGAGGCGGCACTGAGCAATGCCAGTCAGCTCACCTCTTTGATCTTTGTGCAGAAACTTTCCGATCTGTTTGTGCTGGCAGAGGGGGAGGTGCTGAGGAGCTATCTGCATGATGGGAATCTGAAAAACTGGGTCAGAGTGGCCAGAGAGTTTTCCCTGTTTGCCCGCCGAAAGCCGAAGTATATGCAGATACGTTATCTGGATGACCAGGGCATGGAGCTCATCCGGATCAACAATATCGGCGGAGAACAGGAGATCGTGCCGCGCGCTCAGCTGCAGGATAAAGGGGCGCGCTACTATTTCAGGGAGTCCTTTGAGCTCAATCAGGGGCAGATCTATATTTCCCCGCTGGACCTGAATGTGGAGAAGGGAGTCATCGAGCAGCCGATCAGGCCAACCATCCGGTTTGCGACCCCGGTGGTGGACGGTTACGGAGAGAAGCGTGGGGTACTGATCATCAACTACGATCCGCAAGAGCTGTTGCAGCGGATTGAAGATATCTTTATCTCAAGGCTTGGTCAGGCGGTGATGCTCAACAGTGACGGCTACTGGTTGCTGGGCAAGCCGGAAGAGGAGCTGTGGGGATTTATGTATGGTCGTGAAGAGACCTTCGAGGATGAGCATCCGGATGTCTGGCATGCCATGGAGACCAGTGATAAGGGCTCGTTTTTTTCCGATCAAGGTCTGTTTGTGTTCCAGAAAACCTATCCGATGGATATGAGTAAACAGGGTACCCTGGAAAATATCGAATTCAGCCAGATCGATAGCCCCAGGGAGCGTCAGGTGGGTGAGCGCCACTGGATCTATGTCACCCATGTATCCAAGGATAAGATCGAGGAGTTGACCCTGAAACGACTCGTAGTGGCGGCGATTACCTATCTGATGCTGTTCTTTGTCACCGCCTTGATCAGTCTCTTTTTCGCCAGAAACTCGGTGCAGAAAAAACTTGCCTACCGTCAGCTCAAACAGTTTGCCACCACCGATGCCCTGACCGGGCTCTCCAACCGGCGGGAGCTGGAGAAGGTTGGTGAGCGGGAGTTTCGTCGCGCCGAACGGTTCGAACGGGAGCTGTCGGTGATGATGCTCGATCTGGACCACTTCAAAGCGATCAACGACACCCATAACCACACCATGGGGGATGAGGTTTTGCGGCATGTGGTGGAGATCCTGTCAAAAGTGACACGGGGACAGGATATTCTGTTCCGCTACGGGGGCGAGGAGTTTCTCATGCTGTTACCCGAAACCCATGAGAAAGGCGCCAAGTTTCTCGCCTCAAGGATCTGCACGCTGGTTGCTGACAATGCCTATGAGAATGAGCACGTGAGAATTCCGGTCACCATCAGCATCGGGGTCAGTACCATCGAGCCCGATGACAAGAGTTACCATGAGATTCTGATCAGGGCCGATCAGGCGCTCTATCAGGCGAAGCGAACGGGGCGTAATCGGGTTGTGGTATACGACGACTCTATCGCCAACATCAAGCCTCCAACTCAGGGCTAATTGGATTCAGCTTAGCGGGCCGGCAATCTACGGCAGTTACCGGCTAATATAAATAACTGATTATATGAAACTATTTTCTTTCTAAGGAAAAGTTGAATAATTGTAAAATACCTAGATTTAGGTAGGGTTTTATATAACAATACCCAATAAGTGGTAATTAGATCTGCCGCTTAGAGCTGGGATGCGGGTGTTTGGCAAGCGGAATTGCATCATGTTTCGAACATCGATCCTTCAGGTCAGTGTCAAGAATGACGAGCTCAATATCTTTGACAACCAACTCTCTTTCAGTCGATCCCGCTGCTGGCTTTCCACCTGTTCGGCCAGCCCACACAGGCGCTGTTGCCAGGTTCTCACTTAAGGTCCTCGTATGCTGACCAGGCAGTTCAAGATGATTCCGGTTGGCAATCAAGCTGATAACCTGGAAAGCGTGTCATCATGAGCACAAAGATCGGAGCTGACTCAAACCGGCAGCCCGTTGATGCATCGATCGATGATCAGAACCACTTCTCGGCCAGGCGGGAGTTGATAGTCAGCTTTCTGTGGTTGTTCGTGCCGGTTTCGATCCTATTGACCGCCATCTTCTATCTTTTTTCCAGCCAGACTCAAAAGTATGAGTTACAGACGGCGATGATCCGTGAAGAGTCCGCTCTGAATAATGCCAGTCAACTCACCTCCCTGATTTTTGTGCAAAAGCTCTCCGATCTGTTCGTGCTGGCTGAGGGGGAGGTGCTGAGAAACTATCTGCATGATGAAAGCCTGAAAAACTGGGTCAGTGTGACAAGGGAGTTCTCCCTGTTTGCGCGCCGCAAGCCCAAATACATGCAGATACGTTATCTGAATAACCAGGGTATGGAGATCGTAAGAATCAACAACGGTACAGATGAGCCGGAAATCGTACCCAGATTCGAACTGCAGAATAAGCAGAATCGTTACTACTTCAAGGAGGCGGTCCAGCTCGATCAGGGTGCGATCTACATCTCACCCCTGGATCTGAATGTTGAGAAAGGGGTTATTGAGCAGCCCATCAAGCCGACGATTCGCTTCGCTACGCCGGTTGTGGATGGTTATGGGGAGACGCGCGGAGTATTGATCATCAATTATGATCCGAACGAGATCCTGCAACGGATAGAAGAGATCTTTACCAATCTGGTGGGGCAGGGTGTGATGCTCAATCGAGATGGCTACTGGTTGTTGGGAAAACCTGAGGCACAGCTCTGGGGTTTTATGTATGGCCGTGAAGAGACATTCCACCGTCAGCGACCGGATGTCTGGTCTGCCGTGGAGAGCATGGATAGAGGGTCGTTTTATTCAGGTGAAGGCTTGTTTGTATTTCAAAAGACCTATCCACTGGATCTGACCAGACAGGGCACCCTGGAAAATATCGAATATCTCAACAAGCCTGAGTTGCATCAGTTGGGGAAACGCTACTGGATCTATCTCTCCCATATCTCTCAAAGCAAACTTGAAGAGTTGACGCTGAAACGACTGGTTGTAGCGACCGTTGCCTATCTTCTTCTGTTCATCGTCTCAGGCATGATCAGCCTGTTTTTTGCCAGAAATGCGGTGCAGAAAAAGTTGGCTTTTCGCAAGCTGGAGCAGTTTGCGGCAACCGATGCCCTGACCGGTCTGGCCAACCGCCGGGAGCTGGCTACTGCCGGCAAACGGGAATTTCTGCGTGCTCAACGCTTCAGCAGAGAGCTGTCTGTATTGATGCTCGATCTGGACCACTTCAAGCTGATCAATGATACCCATACTCACACGGTCGGAGATAAGGTGCTGAGGCATGTGGTGGAGCTCGTGAACAATGTCATTCGGGGGCAGGATATTCTGGTTCGATACGGTGGTGAGGAGTTTCTCATTTTGCTACCGGAAACCGATGCGAAAGGAGCACTGTTTCTTGCCTCCTATATCTGTAAAAGGGTCGCGGATGAGGCCTATGAGGGTAAGCAAAGTGTGGTGCCTGTGACTGTCAGTATTGGCGTCAGCACAATCGGTGACGGGGACAGGAGCTACCAGGATTTGGTGGTCAAGGCCGACCTGGCCCTCTATCAGGCTAAAAGGACCGGGCGCAACAAAGTGGTGGTCTACGATGAGACCATGGCCCATATCAAGCAGCCAGAGTAAGCAACCGGTGCTGGTCGCCGGGACCAGGGGTCAACCGGTTTTCGCGGCGACCGCCGCTGCGCCATATTCAAACGAGTCCGAATAGAGTTTTTCGTCAGACAGGCCGTGTGCGAGAAAGGCCTCCTTGCCGGCCTGGATCATCGGAGGCGGTCCGCTCATATAGACTTCGTGGGCGCTCAGGTCGGGATAGTTTTCGATCACTGCTTCATGCACCCAGCCCGATCGACCCTGCCAATCCGTGTCCGGTTCCGAGAGCACGGGGGTGTAGCTGAAATTGGGGTTTTCGGCGGCCCACTGCTCGGGTAGATCCGGCAGATAGAGATCGTCGCGGGAACGGACGCCCCAGTAGAGATGCATGGGACGGTTTACACCGATCTGAAAGGCGTGTTCGATGATACCCTTGAGTGGGGCAAATCCGGTTCCTCCACCCATCAGGATGATCGGCCTATCTGACTCCTCGCGCAGATAGTAACTGCCGAGCGGCGCCTCGATCCGTAAGATGGTCTTCTCCTGCATGCCGTTGAACAGCTGGTCGGTGAAGGCGCCACCGGAGACGTGTCGTACATGCAGTTCGATATATTCATCATCATGGGGTGCATTGGCGATGGAGAAGGCGCGTTTACTGCCGTCATTGAGGATGAAATTGAGATACTGACCGGCCAGAAACTGCAGTCGCTCACCCTCCGGGAGTTTAATTTTGAGTCGTATCACATCTTCGTTGAGGCGATCGATGCTGTCGATCTTGCAGGGCATGATCCTGGTCTGGATATCGGTTGATGCGATGATCTCTGCAACACCGATGGTGAGATCGGAGCTGGCGGCCGCCTGGCAGGTGTAGCAGACGTCGGTCTCATTGTCGCTCATCACCGGTGGTTGACCGTTGGGATAGTTTATTTCACCCTGTGACAGAGCAGCCCGGCAGTCACCACAAAAGCCGTTGCGGCAGCCATAGGGTAGATTGACCCCCTGTCTGATGGCCGCGTCGAGGATGGTTTCATTCTCCTCCACATTAAACTGGTGGCCGCTGGGTTCAACCTGCACTTTGTGGGACATGAGCTACTCTACCGATTGAAGTGTCTGGACAATAGGTGATGCCATCGATACGGCGACACCAAAAATTAATTAAGGCGGAATTCTCGCCTATTTTGCTCAGGAATTAAACCGGGAGTCCTTTGGGTTATGGGTGTGACCATCATTGGTTGTGGCGATATCGGTACTCGACTGGCGTTGGCCTATCAAAAATCAGCGCTCGAAGTGACCGGCTGGGTTGCCAGCGACGCGAGTGTCGAACGATTGAAGCAGCAGGCTATCCGGGCAGTGCAAATGGATCTTGATCGGCCATCGCTGCAGCCCCCTTCATTGGCTGGCGAGTCACTCTTCTATTTTGCGCCCCCTCCGGCAAGCGGGGTTGAGGATGGTCGGGTTCGCCGCTTGATTGCACTGCTCGATCAACCAGACACGCCGCATAAAGTGGTCTATCTGAGCACCAGCGGGGTGTATGGCGATTGTCAGGGGGAGTGGGTGGATGAGACTCGGCAGCCACGCCCGACTGTCGACCGGGCAAAGCGGCGTTTGGACGCTGAGCAGCAATGGCAGAGTTGGTGTCGGCAGCGTGGTGTGCCTCTGGTGATTCTGCGGGTCGCCGGCATCTATGGGCCTGGAAAACTACCGCTTGAGCGACTACGCAGAGGTTTGCCGATGGTGGCGGAAGCGGATGCACCGGTTACCAACCATATCCACTCCCTGGACCTGGTGGAGATCGCCATAGCGGCAATGGAGAGAGGCCAGGACGGAGCGATCTTCAATGTTTGTGATGGTCGACCGGAAAGCATGACCCGCTATTTCGATCGGGTGGCGGACTATCTTAAGCTGCCAAGAGCACCGCAGATCTCCATGCAGGAGGCAAAGCAGCAGCTCTCCCCGGGGATGCTCTCCTATCTGGCTGAGTCCCGCCGATTAAGCAATCGCAAACTGCTTGAAGAACTGGGCGTGGTGTTGCGATACCCGGAACTGGAACAGGGCCTGCCGGCCTGTTTCGAATGAATCCTCACCGCGAATGGTGGTGATTTGCGTCCATTCGTGGCGAAAATTCAAACCTTGAGCCACTTGAATAATGGATCCCAGAGGATTACATCCTTGTAGACCTGGCTGGGTGCCAGTTCGAACAGGGCCAGTCCCCGTTCTGCCGAACGGATGTAGTTCTGGCTCTCCCGGAAATGGGTAATGAAAGGAATCTTCAAATGGCCCAGGTAGGATTCCAGGTCGTGGTAGATACGGGTGTTCTCTTTGACCCGGTTGGCCACGATGCCGATACGGGTCTGGTGCTTGGAGACCCGGCCGCTCTCCAGCAGTTCGGTGAGAAAGCGGTTGCAGGCGCGCATGTCGATCGGCGATGGCAGTACCGGTAATATCAGTGTATCGACCCGCAGTAACATTTTGTTGATGGTCTTGCCGTGCACACCGGCCGGTGCATCCATGATCAGTATGTCGGTGCCTTTGGCCGGTTTGATCGGGCCGGCGAGTGCATCGATGGCTTCGATATCCGGAATCCCCTCGTAGTCCTTTCTCGCTTCAAGCCAGTCGAGGGTTGATTTCTGAGGATCAAAGTCAGCCAGTGCAACTTTTTTTCCTTCATCGGCATACCAAGTGGCAAGATTGGTGGCGATGGTGGTTTTGCCACAACCCCCTTTGGCGTTCATCAACATGATTATGCGCATTACTGTTTTCCTGTCCTCTAGGTGTTGTTTTTATTTAACCCGGCGACTAAGTATGTCGTGTTAATAGTCAGGGTGGGTACACCCACTGCTCCAGGTTAAAGATAGTTTAGTCGATCCCGAGCTGATCCCAAATTTCATCGACACGCTGCTTGACCGCATCGCTCATGACGATCGGTTTGCCCCACTCCCGGTTGGTTTCCCCGGGCAGCTTGTTGGTGGCGTCGAAGCCGATCTTTGAGCCGAGGCCAGATACCGGCGAGGCAAAATCCAAATAATCGATGGGGGTGTTTTCGATCATGGTGGTGTCCCGTGCGGGATCCATGCGGGTGGTCATTGCCCAGATCACATCCTGCCAATCCCGGGTGTTCACATCCTCATCCACCACGATGACGAATTTGGTATACATGAATTGACGCAGAAACGACCAGACTCCCATCATGACCCGCTTGGCGTGTCCCGGGTACTGCTTTTTCATGCTCACTACCGCCAACCGGTAGGAGCAGCCTTCGGGAGGCAGGTAGAAGTCGAGGATCTCCGGGAACTGCTTCTGCAATATCGGCACGAAGACCTCATTCAGGGCGACGCCGAGCACGGCCGGTTCGTCCGGTGGCCGACCGGTGTAGGTGCTGTGATAGATGGGGGCTTGCCGACGGGTGATTCGATCGACCCGGAATACCGGAAAGGTCTCCACCTCGTTGTAGTAGCCGGTATGGTCACCATAGGGGCCCTCTTCGGCTGTTTCGCCGGGATGCAGATGGCCCTCGAGGACAAACTCGGCAGATGCGGGGACCTGTAAATCGGAGCCGATGGACTTGACCACTTCAGTGCGGCTGCCGCGCAGCAGTCCGGCGAAGGCATACTCTGAAAGGTTGTCAGGCACCGGAGTGACCGCCGCAAGAATGGTCGCCGGATCGGCTCCCAGGGCGACACTGATCGGAAAAGGCTCTCCAGGATTGGCTTCCTGCCACTCCCGATAGTCCAATGCACCACCCCGATGGGCGAGCCAGCGCATGATCAGGCGATCCGGCCCGAGCTGCTGCATGCGGTAGATGCCCAGGTTCTGGCGGCTCTTGTTCGGTCCCCGGGTGATCACCAGGCCCCAGGTGATCAGTGGCGCCGCATCCTCTGGCCAGCAGGTCTGAATCGGTAATTGGTTGAGGTCCACCTCGGTACCCTCCTGACAGACCGCCTGGCAGGGGGCATTGCGCAGCTCCTTTGGCGCCATATCGAGGACTTTGCGGAATACCGGCAGCTTGTCCCAGGCATCCTTCATACCCTTGGGCGGCTCGGGTTCTTTCAGGTAGGCGAGTAGCCTGCCCACATCCCGTAACGCCTCCACCTGCTCCTCACCCATGCCCATGGCAACCCGCTCCGTTGTGCCGAACAGATTACCCAGTAATGGATAGGGAGAGCCTTTAACATTCTCGAACAGCAGTGCCGGGCCACCCCGGCGCAGGGTGCGGTCGCAGATTTCCGTGATTTCAAGATTGGGATCAACCTCGGTGTGGATGCGTTTGAGTAGTCCACGGGATTCCAGCTGTTGAAGGAAATCACGCAAGTCTTTGTACTTCATGGTACTTGTGAACCTCGGAGTTAAAAACCTGATGTGTGGTCGGTTCTGTTGCCTGCAGATCGGCGAACACCAGGGCGTACCAAGTCGTTGTATCCCGTTGCGCAATCGGCAACTCACAAACATGACAAGGTGCTAAAATTATTTTTTCTCTGCAGGAGACATTACCAGAGGCGCTAAACAGGTCAAGCGAAAGCAAAACCAGCTGTCAGCGTCATGGCTTATTCAGAGGCTGTCCGAGTTGACACCAACCATCAACAGGTAAGAGAATTTCAATCGCCAGGGAGTTGGCCAGCCGGAGTTTATGGCGCTGATCATAGGATTTGATCCTTACTGGGTGGACACTAGAAATCGGATTTTTCACCGGACAGGATCTGGTGCGGAATCCCAAAACAGCGATCGATCAATATGAAAAAAATACTTCTTACTACGTTATTAGTCATTCCTTTGTCACTCTATTCGGTCTCCTCAGTGGCATTCGACGTCGGTGGATTTGTCAATGGGGTGATCGAGGGGGTCAGCGACTCTTTCAAAGATGCCAAAGGCAAGCCGGGAGCTCACGAAAAGGGTAAGCAGCAGGAGCAGACTGAATCGGCAGAGTCGGGCAGCGCCAAAGAGTCAGCTGCCTCTGCGACGGAAGACAAATAAGAATTCCGTTCCGATTCTGTAGGCCCGGTAACCGATTCCCGCCATTCCAGCGGATATGACTCTGTCTGTGTGGTATTGGTGAAGCGTTAGGTTGCCGGGTTATTTCGGGAATTTTATGCCACTGGATGGCGCCAGCTACACCGGCTCCTCTCAAGTGCCCCCTTAAGCCGCCGCTAACCTTTGTTGTGATACTTTGGTTTTATCAAAGGGGACATTTTAGTCATGCGGATCGAGAGACATGACAAGGATGTACTTAAAGAATACCTGCTTTCCAGTGAAGACAAACTCATCGAGCTGATCCTCAAGTATGCTGAGCGACAGCACTACACCAAATACACCTCCACGCTCAAAGAGGCCTGGCGGCGCTCAATCGATGGATTGAGCCAATCCATAATCGCTACCCTGGAGCAGAGTGATCAGGTGCCCGAATTGGGGCCGGATGAGGATTATTCCTCGGACTCGAGCACAGAGTTCGGAGCGGTTGAGGCGAAGCGTCACCGGGCCAGAGGAGTCAATCTGTCGATGTTTCTTGGCTTGATGAAGTACTACCGACAGGCCTACCTCGACCTGGTTGAAGCGAACAGCGGATGGCAACAGCCGGCCACTGTCAAATTGCTGATCAATCGAGTCTACGACCGGATCGAGTTGGCTTATTGCAGTGAGTGGTCCGGTACCGACAGTGAGTCACAGATCAAAGATCTGAGTGACAGCAACCTGCATCTTACCAATGAGAAGAACAAGTATCTGACTCTCTTCGAAAGCCTCTCCTCGCCAGTGATTCTGTGCGACATAGACGGCAAGGTGGACAACTATAACAATGCTGCAGGGCGTCTACTGCTTGGTACCAACACGCCAGGTAGCCGTTATTATGCGGAACGCCGCTCCGACCTGGATCCTCCGGCGCTGCAACAGGAGTTGGCCAGGATGGTGGTTGAGGGCAATCGCCAGCTGGATCTTGAGAAGCTCTACCAGACTCCGGATGGTGAGAAGACGTACCACATCCGGGTCGAGCAGATGCTCGATGTCAGCCATAAGTTTTCCGGCTATACCATTCTCTTCAATGACATCACCGAGCGGTTGCAGTGGTCCAAGCAGTTGGAGGAGATCAACCATAAACAGACGCTGTTGATCGAGGATCTGAATCAGACCCGGCAACAGCTGGTGCAGTCGGAAAAGATGGCCGCTGTCGGTCAGCTCTCTGCCGGCATCGCCCATGAGATCAATACACCGACTCAGTATATTGGTGACAATACACGTTTTCTGCAGGAAGCCTGTGGCGACCTGCAGAGCCTGTCGGGGGGCTATAAAGCCCTGCTGGAGGCGGCGAAACAAGGCCAGGTCGATCAGGCTTTAATCGTCCAGTTGGAGGAGCAGTTGGCTGAAACTGAGCCTGACGATCTGTTTGAAGAGATTCCCGGTGCACTCAATCAATCTTTGGAAGGGGTGGATAAAATTGCTGCCATCGTCTCTGCAATGACGGTGTTTGCCGGTCCGGAAGCTCAGGAGAAGGTGGAGACCGATATCAATCTGGCAATCAACAGCACCCTCAATGTCTCCACCAATCTCTGGAAATATCATGCTGAGATCGTTACCGAGTTGGATCCCCAGTTGCCGTTGATCTCCTGTATTCCGCAGGAAGTGAATCAAGCCTTGCTGAATATAATCATCAATGCCGTCGATGCCATCACGGTAGCAGGAGTCGATGATGAATCACCGGAGAAGGGCAAGATCACGGTCAGGACATGTGTGGAAGATGAGTGGGTGCTAATCGAGGTCAGTGATACAGGTGTCGGTATTCCTGAGGGTCTGAAGTCGAGGATCTTCGATCCGTTCTTTACCACCAAGGCGTTGGGGAAGGGCGTCGGCCAGGGTTTGAATGTGGTCTACCATACCATCGTAGTGCAGCATAACGGAGCCATTGATGTTCAATCCGAGGTCGGTGAAGGTACAACCTTCCAGATTCGATTGCCTCGTACTCACCCGTCCTGCAGTAGTCAGGCTGAGGTTTCAGCGGACTGAGGAAGTCTGGCGCCAAGCGTCCCCATCGCCTGAATGCGATCTACCCTGCCGTCGAGTTGTTTTGTCTCTGTTCACTCCAACTCTTGCTGCCAAAATGGCATAACTGCCTGCTTCTTGCCACCGTCTATCTGGCTTAGAACAGGCAAATGGGTACTTTCTTCAGCCGAGTAGATCAATTTCTTGGGAATATTTTGATTCATCAATGACAGCAATCTTACAATGCCTATAATGTCAGTAGCGTGACCTAATATAGT
>JAHRHW010000099.1 GCA_019100305.1 Candidatus Thiodiazotropha taylori
ATCGATGATCAGCGATGTGCTGGATCTTTCCAAGATAGACGCCAACAAACTGGAGTTGAACAGCGACTGGTTCGATCTGCAAGAGCTGGTGAAAAACATCTCCTCAAGCCTGGCCTCCGAGGCTCAGGGTAAGAAGCTGGAGATGTACTGCTGGGTTGATCCGGGTATACCGCAGAAGCTCTATGGTGACCGCCTCAGAGTGACCCAGATCCTGTTCAACATGGTGGGTAACGCGATCAAGTTCACCGACCATGGCTATGTCTGTTTGCGGGTAACCCTGGCAGAGGCGGATGCCAATGTGCCGACCAGGCACATTCTGTTTGAGGTCGAGGACAGTGGCATCGGTATACCGGAGGAGAAACTCGCAGAGATCTTCAATGCCTACTGGCAGTCAGAGAACGCCAGTCAGCAGCGACGCTATGAGGGATCGGGGCTCGGCACCTCGGTGATCCGTGATCTGACCGGATTGATGAAAGGGCGGGTGACTGTGGCCAGCAGGTTGGGGGAGGGAACAAAATTCAGTGTCCAGCTACCCTTGCTTGGTGAGGATATCGACGGCTCACAGCAACAGGTCGTGCCGATGACCCAGAGATACCCGTTGCTGAAGGGTAAGAAGGTGCTGATTTATGATCAGGACCCAAACGCGCTGCAGTTGCATCTGCAGTTTGCCGATGAGCTTGAAATGGAGGCTCTGGCGGCAACGGAATTGAACGCTTTCTGTCGGCAATTGAGCAGTGATGCCAATCTGGTTCTGGTGTGTGACTCCTTCAGTGACAGTTCGATCAAGCAGGTGATTCGTTGCGTCAATACGATAGAGCCTTCGATACCCATGGTGTTGGCTGTCTATCGTACCCAGAATCTGAGTTACACCTCGATCAATACACCGCTGCTGATCAAGCCGTTTCTCTGTGCCGATTTTGCCAAGGTGGTGATGGATATCCTGGTACCACATCAGGAACAGAGTCAGGAGCAGCAAGCGCTACTGGAAAAGGCCAACAACAAACGCTCCATCAATGTACTGCTTGCGGATGACAATGCGATTGCTGCAAAGGTTATGGCCACGCTGCTGAAGCAGCGGGGACACAGAGTCAAAGTGACCAAAAGCGGCAAAGAGGCTCTACAGGCGTTAAATGAGAAAGAGTATGAGTTGGCCTTTGTCGATCTCTGTATGCCCGATGTGGATGGTATCGAATTCACCCGCCTCTATCGGGAGAGGGAGTCACAGAGTCGCTATATGCCGATCTATGCACTGACGGCAAGCAGTGTGGAGGATATGATGGAGCACTGCATCCGGGTCGGTATGGATGGGTTTCTGACCAAACCTGTGGAGCCTGAAGAACTTGACGGTATCATTGAGCGGCATCTCAGCGGACGACTCAACTCCAAGCACTGGTTGCCTGTGCCAAGCTGAGGCAGTTATTTCCCCAGACTCAGTCTAAGCATTGTTCACTTGTCGCTGTCTGGTGGATAATACCGGGCGATACATCGTGACAGTGAAATTGTACCTGGCGCTTTGTAGAAATCGATGTACGGTAGATTCAAATAAGTGTATTTCCCGCTGTAGCCCAATGAACGATCGAAATTCATTTTTTTTAGAGGTAGCAGAAGCCATTGCTTCTGAAAGATCAGGGATGGATTTTGCAATACCGTAAAGAAATCGATGGCTTAAGAGCAGAAGCCGTAATCCCTGTGCTTTTCTTTCATGCAGGGTATGAGCTGTTCAGCGGGGGGTATGTCGGCGTTGACGTATTCTTTGTGATCAGCGGTTATCTGATTACATCGATCATTCTCAACGATCTGCAGGCCGGCCGGTTCAGTATCAAGACCTTCTATGTACGACGCTCCAAGCGTATTCTGCCTGCGCTGGTTCTGGTAACCCTCTGCAGTATGCCTTTCGCCTGGGTGTTGCTGACCCCCAGCCATTTCGACTCGTATGCCAATAGCCTGTTGGGTGTTGCAACGTTTTCATCCAATATCCTGTTTTGGCTTGAAAGCGGCTATTTCGATACCGCATCCGAGCTTAAACCCCTGTTGCATACCTGGAGCCTGGCGGTTGAGGAGCAGTATTACATACTTTTCCCGCTGTTTTTGATGGCCGTCTGGCCCTATGGCAGAAAGCCGATTCTGATCAGTCTGGCGGTGATGTGTCTGATCAGCCTGGGAATCGCCCAATGGGGTGCCTATAACGCGTCTGGGGCTGCTTTCTTTCTGTTGCCCGCGCGAGGTTGGGAGTTGCTGTTCGGCGTATTCTGTGCCTTCTACTTGAATCAGAAAACAGAGCCATCCTCGCCACACATCGAACAGAGTATGAGTCTGCTGGGTTTGTTGCTGATCGGATACGCGGTTTTCAGTTTCGATGCGACCACACCGACTCCCAGTTTTTATACCATGATTCCGGTGGTTGGTACGGTTCTGCTGATTCTGTTTGCAAACAGCGGCACACTGGCAAACCGGATGCTTGGTCTAGGCCCGATTGTCGGTATCGGGCTGATCTCATACAGTGCCTATTTATGGCATCAGCCGATCATCGCTTTTTTGAAATACAGCTATCTGTTTGAGGCTGAGCCGTTCCGGCTGCTGACGGTATTGCTGGTTTTTCCCCTCTCATACCTCTCCTGGAAGTACGTTGAAAGGCCATTCAGGACGTCAAACATAAAAGCGGAAAGGGTGCTGGGTGTCAGCGCGATCGCCTTATCAGCACTCTTTGTTGTCGGTTTGTTTGGACGTTTGGAGTTGTATCCCAGTTACTTGCAGATCGCCCATCCGGAATGGAGCAATGAGTATATCAAGGAGCCCGCCTCAGCGTTGGTGGATTGCGAAGGCTTTGAGGTTGTACAGGGCGATACCAGCTGTAAACAGATCGGTGACGGTGGCTATAAGATCGTGATCTGGGGAGACTCACACTCGCATATGCTGCGGACCACCACGCCGGATATTGAAGGCGCAACCATCTTCAACATTACCCATGGTGGTTGTCCGCCGTTGCTCGGGGTAAAACGCTTCGATGATTTGACCAACTCAGTGAACTGTAACAACACAGAGATCATGTCGTCGTATCTTGACTACATCAATGGCATTGAGCCTGACCTGGTGGTGCTGGTCGGCCGCTGGACGCTCTATCTCAAAGGCTGGATCAGGGATGGTGAGAACCAGCCTGCCCATCACTTGATCGTTGATAATCATACTGGCGAAGAAGAGGTTGTTGGTTCAGTGAAGACGCGAATGCGGATCCTGAAGGAGGCCTTCGAAAGGACGATTGAGGGTATTTCCAGCAACAGTGAGGTAGTGGTTGTTTCGCAGATACCGGATTATGGCTGGTTCAGTTACAGAAACCTGTTCAAAAGCGATCAGGTGTCGAAATCAAAGATCAATGCCTGGCATATCGAGGAGGATGCGGTTATGGATCAGTTGAAGGCTAATGAATACGCTCTTTTGGATGGAAAATCCCTGTTTTGTAGCGATGCGGCCTGCGCAACCCGGATCGATGGCGCACTGATCTACAGCGATGACAACCACCTCAATGACAAGGGCGCTGAAATACTCTGGGCCTCCTTGCTGAAGCCATTTACCAATCGAGGCACCAGCTATCAATAGGCCCTGGTACTGAATGCTATTTACCTAAGCGTTGTTTGGTCGGGCCATGCCCCACCAAAACCCTTCGATAAACGAGCTGCAATGAGTTCTAGTGCTAGCCGGTTGAACGCCTGAATTCAGACTCAACCGGCTAGCGGTGTCATCGGCACGTGGAATCAGCCAGATTGCGCTAGTGGCGATCTATAATCCCAGCGTCTGCCAGATCTGCTGACATTGGGCGGAGCGGTTCATGGTGTAGAAATGGAGTCCTGGTGCCCCACCGGCCAGCAGACGTTCACACAGGTCGCTGACAACTTCCATGCCGTAATCTCGGATCGAGTCCAGATCTTCACCGTAACTCTCCAGCCTTTTTCTCAGCCAGCGGGGGATTTCGGTCCCGCAACTATCCGAAAATCTTGCCAGCTGCGTGAAGTTGGTTATCGGCATGATGCCGGGGACGATGGGAACCTCAATAGCCAGACGCTGGCACTCATCGAGAAACCTGAAATAGGCATCCGCATTGTAGAAATACTGGGTGATGGCGCTGTCGGCGCCGGCCTCCACCTTGCGTTTGAAATTTTGCAGATCCTGTTGCGGCGTGGCCGCCTGGGGATGGAACTCCGGATAGGCGGCCACTTCAATATGGAAATGGTCACCAAAGTGTTGGCGAATCAGTTCAACCAGTTGGTTGGCGTGATTCAGCTCACCCAGGCCACCGAGACCGGTGCCGGATGGCAGGTCGCCACGCAGCGCCACCAGCCGCTTGATGCCCTGGGTTTTATAACGCTCCAGTATCTGCAGAATTTCTTCCTGATCCGCACCAATGCAGGAGAGGTGGGGGGCGGCATCGATCTGCTGTTCAACCAGCCAGTCGACCGTGTCGAAGGTACGCTGTTGGGTTGAACCACCTGCGCCGTAGGTAACCGAAAAGAAAGCAGGGTTCAGGCTTTGCAGCTGCTGTACATTGGTTTTCAGGTTCTCCATGCCCTTCTCTGTCTTCGGCGGAAAGAGTTCGAAGCTGAAAATCTGTTGTTTTGTTTGATCGTTCATAACAAGCAATTACCGTATGAAGGTTATACGCATGAGCAGTGGACCAGCCGAGAGGATTGCTCCTCTCTACCGGTCAATCTCCATTGTTTGGCAGACCATAATGATCAATAGCGATAGTGGTCCGGCTTATAGGGGCCTTCAACGGGCACGCCGATATAGTCAGCCTGAGCCTGGGAGAGGGTCGTCAGTTTGGCACCGATCTTGGTGAGATGGAGCCGGGCAACCTCTTCGTCGAGCTTCTTGGGCAACACATAGACCTTGTTCTCATACTCGCCTGAGCGGGTGAAGAATTCGATCTGTGCCAACACCTGATTGGAGAAGGAGTTGGACATCACGAAGCTGGGGTGTCCGGTGGCGCAGCCCAGGTTGACCAGTCGCCCTTCCGCCAGCAGGATGATGCGCTTGCCATCGGGAAAGATGACGTGATGTACCTGAGGTTTGATCTCTTCCCACTGGTAGTCACGGATACCGGCAATATCGATCTCATTGTCGAAGTGACCGATATTACAGACGATCGACTGGTCCTTCATGGCAGCCATGTGGTCATGGGTGATGATATTGAAGTTACCGGTGGTGGTGACGAAGATATCCGCCTGCGGTGCAGCTTCTTCCATGGTGGTCACCCGATAGCCTTCCATCGCCGCCTGTAGGGCGCATATCGGGTCGATCTCGGTGACCCAGACCGTAGCCCCCAGGCCACGTAGAGACTGGGCGCAGCCCTTGCCCACATCCCCATAACCCGCGACCAGAGCGATCTTTCCGGCAATCATCACGTCGGTTGCCCGCTTGATGCCGTCCACCAGGGACTCACGGCAGCCATAGAGGTTGTCGAATTTGGACTTGGTCACCGAATCGTTGACGTTCATGGCGGGAAACAGCAGGGTGCCCTGTTCCATCATCTGGTAGAGCCGATGCACACCGGTTGTGGTCTCTTCGGTAACCCCTTTGATCGATTCCGCCATCCGGTGGTAGCGCTTGGGATCCTCCTCCAGGCTGCGTTTCAGCACCCCGAGGATTACCTGCCACTCTTCTGCATCGTCCGCCTTGGGTTCGGGTACCGCACCCGCGTCGGCGAATTCGACCCCTTTGTGTACCAGCAGGGTGGCATCGCCACCATCATCGAGGATCATGTTCGGCGACTCCCCGTCAGGCCAGTTGAGTACCTGTTCGGTACACCACCAATACTCTTCTAGGGATTCACCTTTCCAGGCGTAGACCGGAATGCCCTGGGTTGCGATTGCCGCTGCCGCATGGTCCTGGGTGGAGAAGATGTTGCAGGAACACCAACGCACCTGGGCGCCAAGTGCCACCAGGGTTTCGATCAGCACGGCAGTCTGGATGGTCATGTGCAGGGAGCCGGTGATGCGCGCGCCTTTGAGGGGTTGCTCGGCGGCATACTTTTCGCGGATCGCCATCAGGCCGGGCATCTCGGTCTCGGCAATGGCGATCTCCCGGCGGCCGAAATCGGCCAGTGAAATATCCGCTACTTTATAATCGGTGAACTCACTCATGGTAGTCATCTCCTGAATATCGTGAGTGAGCGCGGTTTGTCTGTTGTTTCAACTTCCCTGCCGAGCCTGGCGGAATCGATTCCGTTGCAGCGCTCCTCGGCAGGAAGCTTTTTTAACCTGAACACTGGGTTCAGGTTCAAGCCTACTCTCTCCGTTCTAGAGTTTTGCGTCTGCCCGCAGGGCTTCCGCCTTATCGGTATTCTCCCAGGTAAAGCCTTCATCCTCACGGCCGAAGTGCCCATAGGCGGCGGTTTTATGGTACTTGATCTTGTCGCTGTTCAACAGATCGAGCATTTTCAGAATGCCGTAGGGTCTGAGGTCGAAGTGCTGACGCACCAGGGCGGAGATCGCCTCATCTGCGATCTTACCGGTGCCAAAGGTCTCGACCATGATCGAGGTGGGCTCTGCCACACCGATCGCATAGGAGATCTGGATTTCACAGCGCTCGGCGAGTCCAGCGGCAACAATGTTCTTCGCCACATAGCGGCCGGCATAGGCTGCAGAGCGGTCGACTTTCGAAGGATCCTTACCGGAGAAGGCGCCACCCCCGTGTCTGGCTGCGCCACCATAGGTGTCGACGATGATCTTACGGCCGGTGAGACCACAGTCACCCACCGGTCCACCGATCACAAAGCTGCCAGTCGGATTGATGTGGATCTTCTCCTGAGGGCATCTGTCGAGCCACTCCTTGGGCAGCACCGGCTGGATGATATTCTCCATCACCGCTTCCTGAAGCTGCTTGTAGTCGATATCCGGATCGTGCTGGGTGGAGAGCACCACCGCACCGATACCACAGACTTTGCCATCTTCATACTGCAGGGTCACCTGGCTTTTGGCATCCGGACGCAACCAGGGCAGGATACCCGATTTGCGGATCTCCGATTGCCGTTTCACCAGTCGTTGGGCATAGGTGATGGGGGCAGGCATCAAAACGTCCGTCTCATTGGTCGCATAACCGAACATCATGCCCTGGTCTCCGGCGCCCTGTTCTTCCGGGGCGGCCCGGTCGACACCCTGGGCTATGTTGGCCGACTGTTTGCCGATGAGTGACATCACCGCACAGGTCGAGCCGTCAAAACCCACGTCGGAACTGGTGTAGCCGATATCACAAACCACCTCTCTGACCAGATCGTCCAGGTCGATCCACGCCTCGGTGCTGATCTCTCCGGCAACGATCACCGCTCCGGTCTTGATCAGTGTTTCACAGGCCACACGAGCTCGGTCCGGATTGGGGTCCTGGGCCAGGATCGCGTCCAGCATGGCGTCCGATATCTGATCCGCAACCTTGTCCGGATGTCCTTCAGAGACAGATTCCGAGGTGAAAATAAAATCTTTACTCATGGTATTCCTGATAATTTGTATGTCATAGGTACCACCGACTTGATGATACATCTATAGGGCGACGGCCAACGCTCAGCGAAACGGGATTTTACACACCAGCTCGCTTTTTGCATAATGCCCCACCCCGATTCAATTCAATGTATTGAGCGAAATAATAATGGTATCCCTACAGACACCGATTTGTGACTTTGATGCTGAGGCCCCGGATTTCCAGCTCACCGGAGTTGATGGTAAGACCTGGTCCCTGCAACAATGTGCCGGAGAGAATGGATTACTGGTGATGTTTATCTGCAACCACTGCCCCTATGTGAAGGCGGTGATCGACAGAATAATCAGAGATACCAAGGAGTTGGCAGCGCTGGGTGTGAATTCAGTGGCAATTATGTCGAACGATCCCACCGATTATGCGGAAGACTCATTCGAGAACATGCGCCTGGTCTCGGAGCGGTTGGGTTTTCCCTTCCCCTACCTGATTGACGAAACTCAGCAGGTTGCCAAGTCCTATGGTGCGGTATGCACCCCCGATTTCTTTGGCTATAACGCCGATCTGAAGCTGCAATATCGGGGCAGACTGGATGAAAGTAAGAAGGAAGCGGCAGACCCAAATGTGCGCCGTGACCTCTTTGAAGCAATGAGGCAGGTTGCCGAGACGGGTCGAGGACCTCAGGATCAGATACCCAGTATGGGCTGTTCCATTAAGTGGCGTGAAGAGCCAACTTCATGAATTTACTTGAAAATTAAAGCTGTAGCCCATTCCATCAAGCCAGCTTATCGGCCATTAAAGCACGCTGCTTTGCTCTGTGCTTGCTGCTTGGGTCAGAATAGCGAACCTTTGCCCGAGCGGGTTAACCATTGCCGTATGCGAAAAGGGGACGGCATAACCGGGTACGCAAGGGTTGATAAACAAAGATTTTAGCGGATTTCCGCCCAGTTAAGTCGTTAAGGACTTAGAAACAGATTAACAAATCATTAATAAATCAGGAGGGGTCAATGTCCTCACGCAGAGAACTCGCCAATGCCATTCGTGCCCTGAGTATGGATGCTGTGCAACAAGCCAATTCAGGTCATCCAGGTGCGCCCATGGGTATGGCAGATATTGCCGAAGTACTGTGGAACAGCCACCTGAAACACAATCCGGCCAATCCGGATTGGGCTGATCGCGACCGTTTCATTCTGTCGAACGGTCATGGTTCGATGCTGATCTATTCGCTGCTTCACCTCACAGGTTACGAGCTGAGTATCGATGATCTTAAGAATTTTCGTCAGCTGCACTCGAAAACACCCGGTCACCCGGAGTATGGCTATGCGCCTGGTGTCGAGACCACAACCGGTCCGCTGGGACAGGGCATCACCAACGGCGTTGGTATGGCTCTGGCCGAGAAGACTCTGGCGGCACAGTTCAACAAGCCTGGACATGATATCGTCGACCACTTCACCTACGTCTTCCTGGGCGACGGTTGCATGATGGAAGGCATCTCACACGAGTCCTGCTCATTGGCCGGTACCCTCGGTCTGGGCAAACTGGTCGCTTTCTGGGATGACAACGGTATCAGCATCGACGGTGAGACCGAGGGTTGGTTCACCGACGATACACCGGCTCGATTCGAGTCTTACGGCTGGCAGGTGATCCGTGATGTGGACGGCCATGATGCGGATGCCATCAACCAGGCCATCGAGGCGGCCAAGGCTGACGGTGACAAGCCAAGCCTGATCTGCTGCAAGACCACCATCGGATTCGGTTCACCCAACCTGGCCGGCAGCCACGACTGTCACGGCGCCCCATTGGGTGCTGATGAGATTGTCGCCACCCGCGAGAAGCTGGGCTGGGAACACGATGCCTTCGTGATTCCTGAAGAGATCTACTCAGGCTGGAGCGCAAAGGCCTCCGGCGCTGAAGCCGAGTCCGGCTGGAACGACAAGTTTGCCGCCTATCAGTCTGCTTTTCCCGAGCTGGCCGCTGAGTTCAAGCGTCGTATGAGCGGTGATCTGCCGGACAACTGGGAAGCCGAGGCAGCCAAGTTCATCGCTGAGGTGAATGACAAGGCGGAATCTCCGGCGACTCGTAAAGCGTCGCAGAACGCCCTCAATGGCTATGGCCCTCTGCTGCCGGAATTCCTCGGTGGTTCAGCTGACCTGACACCTTCGAATCTGACCGCCTGGTCCGGCTCCAAGTCGATCACCGACGGCAATGCGGATGGTAACTACCTCTCTTACGGTGTGCGTGAGTTCGGTATGTCGGCGATCATGAACGGCGTGGCGCTGCACGGTGGTTTCATCCCTTACGGCGGCACCTTCCTGATGTTCTCCGAGTATGCCCGCAACGCCCTGCGTATGGCGGCGCTGATGAAGATCCAGTCGATCTTTGTCTATACCCACGACTCCATCGGTCTGGGTGAGGATGGACCTACCCATCAGCCGGTCGAACAGATCCCAACCCTGCGCATGGTGCCGAACATGGACCTGTGGCGTCCCTGTGACGCGGTGGAAACCGCTGTGGCCTGGAAAGCGGCCGTGGAGAAAAGCACTGGTCCTACCTGCCTGATCTTCTCACGTCAGGGTCTGGCCCATCAGGATCGCACCGATGCACAGATCGCTGATATCGCCAAGGGCGGGTATGTGATTGCCGATTGTGACGGTACACCGGATGCAATCGTCATCGCCACCGGCTCTGAGGTTGATCTTGCGGTCAAGGCGGCAGCCGAGTCCGACAAGCAGGTTCGGGTTGTTTCCATGCCCAATACCAAAGCCTTCGATGAGCAGGATGCAGCCTACAAAGAGTCTGTTCTGCCTGCCGCAGTAACCGCTCGTGTGGCAGTGGAAGCTGCTGTGACCGATGCCTGGTACAAATATGTTGGTATCAACGGCAAGGTTATTGGTATCGATCACTTCGGTGAGTCGGCACCTGCCGGCGAACTGTTCAAAGAGTTCGGTTTCACAGCTGAGAATGTTCTCGCAGCGATCAACGAAGTGACCGCTTAATGATTGATGGTTGGGAGGCGCCTGATTCGCGCCTCCCAGCAAGACTGACAAATGACAATTCTATATATGTATAACGGAGAATCGCTATGACTATCAAAGTAGGTATCAACGGTTTTGGCCGCATCGGCCGTATGGCATTCCGTGCTATCGCAAAAGACTTCCCTGGTATTGAAGTCGTCGGCATCAATGATCTGCTGGAACCTGATTATCTGGCCTACATGCTGAAGTACGATTCAGTCCATGGCAATTTCGATGGTGATATTTCTGTCGATGGCAGCAACATGGTTGTGAACGGCAAAAAGATCCGCCTCACTGCCGAGCGCGATCCAGCTGATCTGAAATGGGATGAGATCGGTGCTGATCTGGTCATCGAGTGTACCGGTTTCTTCCTCACTGGTGAGACCTGTCAGAAGCACATCGACGCGGGCGCCAAGAAGGTCGTACAGAGTGCACCTTCCAAAGACGACACCCCGATGTTCGTGTATGGCGTAAATCACAACAACTACGATGGTCAGGCGATTGTTTCCGCCGCCTCTTGTACAACCAACTGTCTGGCGCCTGTGGCTAAAGTGCTGAATGACAACTGGGGCATCAAGCGTGGTCTGATGTCCACCGTGCATGCAGCAACCGCTACCCAGAAAACTGTTGACGGTCCTTCCATGAAAGACTGGCGCGGTGGCCGCGGTATCCTGGAAAACATCATTCCTTCCTCTACCGGTGCTGCCAAAGCGGTTGGCAAGGTACTGCCTGAACTGAACGGTAAACTGACCGGCATGGCATTCCGTGTACCGACCTCCGATGTCTCTGTTGTCGACCTGACTGTCGAACTCAACAGCGGCGCCAGCTATGACGACATCTGCGCAGCCATGAAAGCGGCTTCCGAGTCTGGCGATCTGGCTGGTGTGCTGGCTTACACCGAAGATAAAGTGGTTTCCACCGATTTCCGTGGTTGCTCCAATCCTTCCATCTTCGATTCCGGCGCCGGTATCGCACTGGACGACACTTTCGTCAAAGTTGTCTCCTGGTACGACAACGAGTACGGCTACACCTGCAACATGCTGCGCATGGTTGAGCACGTCTCCAAGTAAGTGCTGATCTTTACGGGGCAGGATTTATTCTGCCCCGTAACGCCATGACGTGAGTCATGAGTTATGTATTTTTTGACAGCTATGTAATCTGTAACAACAAAATCCATAACTCAGAATTCACATTTTAAAATTACAATCGAAGCAGGAGTCTGTTATGTCATTTATCAAGCTGACCGATCTTGATCTTGCCGGCAAGCGCGTATTGATCCGCGCTGATCTCAATGTGCCAGTTAAAGACGGTAAGGTAACTTCGGATGCGCGTATCACGGCTTCCATGCCAACCATCGAACACTGCGCCAAAGCCGGTGCGAAAGTGATGGTGATGTCACATCGTGGCCGGCCGGAAGAGGGTGTCTACTCGGAAGAGAATTCGATGGCACCGATCGCCGATGACATGTCTGCCAAACTGGGTGGCACCGTCCGTCT
>JAHRHW010000100.1 GCA_019100305.1 Candidatus Thiodiazotropha taylori
CTGACGCTGGTCTATGCTTTAGCGCGAATTCTGAAATTTGATATAAGTATGGATCTTGATAACCAGAAGGTTTTCATAATAACGATTTCCGGAGTGCCTCTGGTGCTGGGATAACTGTTCGATATCAGATTTAAATATGCGAACGGAGAAGTGGTAGACAGGATTTAATGGAATTTATATACAAACTCGAAACCGACATAGTCGATATTTTTTTCAGGGTAGTCCGCATAGGCTCTGCCAGGCCTGAATTTCGCGTAGGTAAAAAACAGCTCAAGGGTTTCTTCATGTTCTATACCGAGAATCAGGTCCAACTCTCTACCTAAGTCACGACTGGTTCCAGAGGGGTCTACTTCGATGCTGGCATGACGTATCTCCTCGGATAAAACCTCCTGCTTGTAGTCAAAGTGCATCAAGTCTATTGACATATCCTCGGCAAAGCGCCACTCAAGACCAAACATATTGATTCTAAGATTGGAGAGTTCCGGCTGAAATAACTCACCATAGGATTCAGTGTCACCTTGTAATCCTGTTTGACGGTATGATCTATTAACGCGATCATCCAGGTTTGCATCACCAGATCCTCTGGCACTAGCGATTACCAGCGAAAATTGATCATAAACATAGGGTGTCCAACGCAGCAAGTATCCACGGGAGGAGCCATCAATCAGTTCCCGCTCCGTTTCATTGATCTCGACAATACCAGCAACAGGATCATCGTAATTGTAGAGAGTCGATCTGCCGCTGACCTCAGTGTAGTGCAGCTCCAAATCGATCTCACCGATCAACTCCAGCTCGAGATCCGCAACATAGCTGATACCCTTCCAGGTCAGATCTGCATCCTCTTCATCGACTCTCATATACTCCTCCGAGTCTCCAATTCGGTATGGCGAAGAGTTATCCTTTTGCTTTAGGTAGTAGAAGTTTAGAATCTGTCCGTCAAGGAGTTCCCAACTCATACTCAGGATCAGTCGCTGAATGTCATCCATTTCAGGATCGATAAAGTCTTCATCTGTGGATTCGACAGCCTGTTGTTCAGCTACTGAAAAAAATGCTTCGAGGTCTTCATACCATAGCTGTAAACTGACAATGTCCAGTTCGTCATCCCACAAAGACCACCAGTGGCTCATGCTCTCGTACTCGATACGGCCGATTTTGAATTCAGCATCAATGACATCGCCAAACAGGTAGGCGATGCCGATCTCTCTGAGCTCCAATCCTGAACGTCCTGTTTTTAGGTCTGCGCTTTTTATGATTTCGCTTTCATCCATCAAGGCGCCGGTGAAGAAGAGGCTGAGTTGATCGCGGTGACGGTATTCCAAATCGAACTCGATCTCCCTTTCATGCACGACCAGTTTATTATTGAGGCTGTCATCACCGAGACTAAGTCCATCTAATGCATTGAATTCAATACCGATTTCCGTGTCGCTATAAAGCTGTCCAGGGACTTCAGCTGATGCATGTGAAACATAGAAGAAGCAACTGACAATCGTGTACGAAATAAGTCGCCGCAATGCTCATTCCTCAGGTTATCTTCAGATAGATGGAATAAACTCTCCAGGGAGCTTGAGGCTGGTGGGCCTGAGTCTGTGGCTGGTAAATATCCAGTTGTTTGAAAATTAATGTTTATGAGCGTTATTAGTATGATAAGAGCATAACAAAAACAATTTACAATAAAAACAAAAAATGACCTTGAACCACTAATTAATTTATAGATTTGGTGGTGCGGCTGGATATGTTTTTTGAACTAGAGTTTCTATCTATTCAATCGTCGATATCAACCTTGATTATCTTACCTTCAAGGTCAATGATGGCTTCCAGTTTCTTGCCTTCATGTGCAAAGTCGACCTCATAGATCCTCTCTCCCTTATAAGTCTCCTTCTCAACTTCAGTAATTCTGGCGCCTGGATAGGCCTCTTCGACGATATCTCTTACATCGCGTTTACTGAGAGCCAACGCAGAATTGCTGCAAACGGTAAGAGCTATGAAAAACGTGATGGTCATTCTCATTTGTAATTTCCTTGTAAAGAATTCCAACGTTAAAACTGATTAAGACCATATTCAGTCAAATTTCAGTTTGACATCAGTATAACTTCAGATCTTGGGTAGAAAATATCTTATGCATGGCACATGCAAATATCAATTATTAACAGAGGAGAATGTATATGAACCAACTAAAACTGTCTATGTATGTTGTTACTGCGGGTTTTATTCTTGCGTCAACAAATGTTCTAGCCGGTCAGGATATACCTTTTGATGAAGCAGAGCTGTTTTTCGAGTTGAACGATACCGACGGTGATTTGGGTATACATGGCAAGGTTGACGGTGATGAGTGGAAACGTCTGGTAATTGAGGATCCTTATGAGCGTCGTATGATGTCACTGCGCGCTAATGGGCGTCTCAAACGGCAGGGAATCACAGAACTGTTTTTTGAGAGTGCTGAGCCGACTTTTGATGAGCTCAATCCTAAAGATTTCTTTAAAAGATTTCCTCAAGGTATCTATGAGATAGAGGGCGTCACCCTGGATGGTGAGGAGCGAGAAAATGAAGTTTTTCTCTCTCATGTCATTCCGGCTGCTCCTGATCATGTCACTGTCAACGGAATCCCGGCGGCAGAAGACTGTGATGCGGAAAATTTACCAAGCGTCACCGCTCCGATAACACTGGTCTGGGAACCTGTGCTGGGGCCACACGCAGAATTGGGTATCGATGGTGATGTGGATGTCCGTTACTATGAGGTGGTTGTGGAGATCGATGATACCGATTACAAGTCTACCAGCATCATTCCAGGAGATCTTACACAGTGGACAATTGCGGATATGAATTTCTTTACCTTGTCTGAAGAGGGTGAATACAAGTTTGAAATTCTTGTCCGGGCGGAGAGTGGTAACAAATCTGCGGTCGAAAGCTGTTTTATTGTTGAATAGTAGAATCCCTAATTCCCCTTCCGTAATGGAGGGGGTAGTGGGGGAGGGCTGGGTTCAATGAAACTCATTGTGATTTCATTTCTGACAATGTCAGTCATTTCTGTTGGATACTGGTCGTATAGTGTTCAGAGCTGTGATAGTTCAGATGAGATTGATTATCACATCGGAAAACCACAATACGAATCTCAGGTGCTGATTATAGACGACCAGAAGAGCAACGATGCACCAATCCGCTTAGATGAAGCGTTTTATGTGACACCAGAGATTGGCGCACCATACCCTATGGAGGAGAGATATGCTGCATACTCTGAACAGCTAGAGATGCCGGAATATGTAGCGCTTGCGGGAACAGAGAACATCCAACCGGTAGTCGCCATGTTAGCCCATAGAGATCTGGCACTAAGGCTTATCGCAGTGGAATCGCTGAGTGAATATCAGCACGATGATATCAATAGTCTGCTGCTTGACGCCCTATATGACCCTGAGCCCCTGGTAAGGGCAAAAGTTGCTGAGTCTCTGGGTATGCAGCATGATGAAGCTCTGCTTAGTTATCTTGAACCTGTGCTTTATGATGCAGATCAAAATGTGAGAATCGCCGCAATCCGGGCTATTGCAGATCTGGAAAGTGAGCAAGGGATTTATGCGCTGGCTCCTTTGTTATCTGATAGTCATGCGGATATTCGTTTTAATGCCATACTTGCAATGGGTGAAATCGGTGGTGCAGCCTGCGTGCACTATTTACAGAATCACCGCTATGACAGTGATGAAAGAATACGCCGGAACGTGGCAGCAATTCTGCACGAATTGAAAGCTGAGTATTGATAGGGTATTCAGAAGTGGTCGGACAGGTGCCGGGTGAAGCGTACTCTTCTCCCGGTAGGTGTTAGAAAAGATGAATTTGTTGGTGGGCGCAACAGGGATCGAACCTGTGACCTCTGCAATGTGACTGCAGCGCTCTCCCAGCTGAGCTATGCGCCCGAGGTGGAGACGCATTCTAGATCTACAGCCACAATAGGTCAATTGTCTAAAAATCATACAAATTCCGCTTTCACCACGGATTAAGCTTACGATTCAGTTCTGGTCTGATAGAATTCCCGATTTGCTGCAACTGGATGAATTCACTGGATCATGACTGTTCGTACCCGATTTGCCCCCAGCCCAACCGGCTATCTTCATGTGGGCGGTGCTCGCACCGCACTGTTTTCCTGGCTCTATGCGCGTAAGCATGGGGGGAAATTCGTACTGCGTATTGAGGATACAGACCTTGAGCGTTCCACTGCTGAGTCGGTAAATGCCATACTGGAGGGTATGACCTGGCTGGGGCTGGAGTATGACGAAGGGCCTTTCTATCAGACCAAGCGGTTCGACCGCTATCACGAGGTGATTGAAGAGCTGCTGTCGAAGGGGCTGGCCTATCGCTGCAACTGCAGCCGTGAGCGGCTCGATGATCTGCGGGAAGCGGCGATGAAGCGTAAGGAGAAGCCCAGATACGATGGCCACTGCCGGAACCACGATGTCAGTCCCGATGAACCCCATGTAATCCGCTTCCGCAATCCGGATACGGGAGTGGTGATTGTCGACGACCTTATCCGTGGCCGGGTCAGTTTCAACAATGAGGAGTTGGACGATCTCATCATCCGTCGCACCGATGGTTCCCCCACCTACAATCTGACGGTGGTGGTAGATGATCTGGATATGCAGATCAGCCATGTGATCCGCGGCGACGATCACCTGAACAATACTCCCAGGCAGATCAACATCCTCAAGGCGCTCAATGCTGAGCCACCAAAATATGGGCATGTACCGATGATACTGGGGGATGACGGAGCGCGGCTCTCGAAACGCCATGGCGCGGTCAGTGTGATGCAGTATCGGGAGGATGGCTACCTGCCTGAGGCTCTGCTCAACTATCTGGTGCGTCTGGGCTGGTCTCATGGGGATCAGGAGATCTTTTCCATCGATGAGATGATAGAGTTGTTTGATATCGATGGGGTTAACAAGGCGGCATCCAGCTTCAATACCGACAAGCTGCTGTGGTTGAATCAGCACTACATCAAGCAGGATGATGCGAAACGCATCGCTCATCTGTTGAGTCCCCATATGGGGGATCTGGGTATCGACCCGGCTGAGGGCCCTGATCTTACAAAGGTTGCAGAGGCGCACCAGGAGCGGGCCCGGACCCTGGTTGAGATGGCGGAGATGAGTGCCTTCTGCTATCAGGATTACGAAGAGTTTGAAGAGAAGGCCGCCAAGAAACATCTGCGTGGTGTGGCCAGAGAGCCTCTGGAAAGGATGCGTGATGCCCTCTCCGCATTGGAAGATTGGCAGGAAGAGGCCCTGCATGGCGCCGTGGAGCAGGTATCAGAGGCGCTGGAATTGAAGATGGGGAAGGTTGCCCAGCCACTCAGGGTCGCCGTAGTGGGCCGGGCGGCATCGCCAGGTATCGACACAACCCTCTACCTGGTTGGTAAAGAGGCCTGCCTGAGGCGGATCGATAAGGCCCTGGACTATATTACCCAGCGTGAAGCGGCTGCAGGTTAGACTGTTACCCGACATACTTGGTCGCCGGGTTAACAAGACGTCACCAGAGCGATATTTCGCAGAGAAACCACTTTCAAGAAGCCAGAGTAATGAGCGATTTGAATCAGAGCGACAACACACCGACGAACTTCATTCGACAGATCATCGATAAGGACCTCGAGCAGGGCAAGCACGATGGTCGGGTACACACCCGGTTTCCACCGGAGCCCAACGGCTATCTGCACATCGGTCACGCTAAGTCGATTGTGCTCAATTTTGGTATTGCCAGGGATTACCAGGGGCTTTGCAATCTGCGTTTCGATGACACCAATCCGCACAAGGAGAACATGGAGTTTGTCGAGAGTATTCAGCAGGATGTGCGCTGGCTGGGATACGATTGGCAGGACCGTCTTTTCTATGCCTCGGACTATTTTCAGCAACTCTACGATTTTGCGGTGGAACTGATCAATGCCGGTAAGGCCTATGTCTGTGACCTGGACGGGGAGCAGATGCGTGCCTACCGGGGAACATTGAAGGAGCCAGGCCAGGAGAGCCCCTATCGCAGCCGTTCCGTGGAGGAGAATCTGGATCTGTTTGCGCGCATGAAAGCCGGTGATTTTGCTGATGGAGAGCGGGTGCTTAGGGCCAGAATCGACATGGCTTCGCCGAACATGAATATGCGGGATCCGACCCTCTACCGGATCCGCCACGGGGTGATTCATCACCAGACGGGTGAAGCCTGGTGTATCTATCCGATGTATGACTATACCCACCCGGTTTCAGATGCCCTCGAGGGGATCACCCACTCCCTTTGTACCCTGGAGTTTGAGGATCATCGTCCCCTTTACGACTGGGTGCTGGATAACATCACCATCCCATCTCACCCTCAGCAGATCGAGTTCTCTCGACTCAATATTGAATATACGGTATTGAGCAAGCGTAAGCTGACACAGCTGGTGGATGAGGGCTTTGTGGAGGGCTGGGATGACCCACGCATGCCGACAATTGCCGGCATGAAGCGCCGGGGCTATAGCGCCGCCTCGATCCGTGAGTTCTGTCGACGCATCGGCATCACCAAATCCGACGGACTGGTCGAGATCGGCATGCTGGAGACCTGTATTCGTGAGGATCTGGATGCCAATGCGCCCAGACGTATGGCCGTGATGCATCCGCTGAAACTGGTGATTGAGAACTATCCGGAAGATCAGCAGGAGATGCTGGAGGCAGCCAACCATCCCAAGGATGAGTCGATGGGGGTTCGCCAGATCCCCTTCAGCCGGGAGATCATCATCGATCAGGCCGATTTCCGTGAACAGGCGAACAAGAAATTCAAGCGTCTGGTAACCGGTGGCGAGGTACGGCTGAGAAATGCCTATGTGATCAAATGCGAAGAGGTGGTGAAAAACAATCAGGGTGACATTGTTGAGCTTCGCTGCAGTTATGATCCTGAGACTCTTGGGAAAAATCCTGAAGGACGTAAGGTTCGCGGGGTCATACACTGGGTCTCCGCCAAGCATGGCGTGAAAGGCGAGGTTCGACTCTATGACCGTCTCTTCAAGCAGGCGAATGCCGATAAGGTTGAAGAGGGAGGACGCTTTACCGACAACCTCAATCCCGACTCGTTGCGCACCCTGACAGAGTGTTATTTCGAGCCTGCGCTGGCCGATGCAGAGGTAGAACAGGCCTATCAGTTCGAGCGGGAAGGCTATTTCATTCTCGACAGTGTTGAAGCCGGTCGCCAGCCGATGGTCTTCAATCGGGTGATCACCCTGAGGGACTCCTGGGCAAAAATTGAAAAAGGCGGCGCTAAGTAACTGCGTGACCCGATCAATCACAATTGTGGTTTCAGGTAGGTTGTGTACGAAACAGGCTGTAGAGAGGTTTTGCCCCGTGCCAAGGAGCTGCAGTCGCTGCAAATTCCCTTGTCGACTGATTGGCCGGGGTTTGCTCTGAAACATCTGCTGTAGATGTGAAAAAATCAGTGGACAAGTGGGAGATTATCCCCTAATATGCCCGGCTTTCTGGGGCCATAGCTCAGCTGGGAGAGCGCAACACTGGCAGTGTTGAGGTCGGCGGTTCGATCCCGCCTGGCTCCACCAAATTTGATTAAGATTGGCCCGGATTCATTCCGGGCTATCTTTTTCAGGGTTATGCTGACCTCTCAAGGTCATCTCTCGATTGCCCGACGGGGTAGCGGTATGCTCTGGATCGACATTCTGATTATCGCCATCATTGCGCTCTCGGCTATCATCAGCCTGATCAGAGGTTTTGTGCAGGAGGCGTTGTCTCTCGCCACCTGGATCGCCGCATTCACAATCGCCTGGCTCTTCTTTCGACCCCTCGCCATGGAACTCTCTCCCTGGATCGATGTGCCCTCGATACGGCTTGGTGTGGCCTTCGGGCTTATTCTGATCGGTATCCTGATCCTCGGCGCGATTATCAACCACTTCATGAAGGTATTGGTCGCCTCTACCGGATTGAGCGGCACGGATCGGATGATCGGGATTTTTTTCGGAGTGGCCCGTGGTGCGGTCATGGTGGCAATTCTGGTCCTGTTGGCTGGTCTGACGCCGTTTCCGAATGATCCGTGGTGGAGTGAATCTCGCCTGATTCCCTATTTTCAGGAGATGGCGCTCTGGTTGAAAGGCTTTCTGCCGAGCGACATTGCTGATAACTTCCACTATTGAGTGACAGGGATCGGTCGAAATGAATGGTTTGGGAATTTACGCTGGCCAAGGACTTGATAATCTGTCCCGGTCATCGCTGGCTCCCTTACAGACCCTGGAGAACTGAACATGTGCGGTATCGTGGGTATTGTCGGTAAGACACCGGTCAATCAATCCCTTTATGATGCGTTATTGGTGCTACAACATCGAGGTCAGGATGCTGCCGGTATTGTGACCTGCCATAAGGGCAAACTCTATTTGCGCAAGGCAAACGGACTCGCCCGTGATGTGTTTCATACCCGTCATATGCTGCGGTTGAAGGGCAATATGGGACTTGGGCATGCCCGATACCCCACCGCTGGATGTGCCTCATCAGCGGAAGCCCAGCCCTTCTATGTCAACTCACCTTATGGCATCACGCTGGCACATAATGGCAATCTGACCAATGCCAAGGAGCTGACCAGGGATCTGTTCGTCGAGGATCTGCGGCATATCAATACCTCGTCGGATTCCGAGATCCTGCTCAACATCTTCGCTCATGAACTGCAGATGCAGAATAAACTGCGTATCGCGCCTGAAGACATCTTCAAAGCAGTTGCCGGTGTGCATCGCCGTTGTCGAGGTGGTTATGCGGCAGTTGCGATGATACCCGGTGTCGGTCTGATCGGTTTTCGTGATCCCTACGCCATACGACCGATTGTCTATGGTAAGCGTGAAACGGATCAGGGTACGGAGTATATGATCGCTTCTGAAAGCGTTGCTCTGGATGCCTTAGGGTTTGAACGGGTACGGGATCTGGAACCGGGTGAGGCGATCTTCATCAGCAAACAGGGGCAGTTCTACGCCCAGCAGTGCGCTGCCAATACAGTCAAATCCCCCTGTATCTTTGAGTTCGTCTACTTTGCCCGTCCCGATTCGATCATCGACAATGTGTTTGTGCACAAAGCCCGTTCCAGAATGGGTAAAAAACTGGCCAGGAAAATACTCAGGGAGTGGCCGGATCACGATGTGGATGTGGTGATTCCGATTCCCGATACCAGCCGAACCGCCGCGTTGACCCTGGCGAATGAGCTGAAGGTGCGCTATACCGAGGGTTTCATCAAAAACCGCTATATCGGCCGTACCTTTATCATGCCTGGTCAGACGGTGCGTAAAAAGTCGGTCAGACAGAAACTGAATGCCATCGATTTGGAATTCAAAGGCAAGAATGTTCTGCTGGTGGATGATTCCGTGGTGCGTGGCACCACATCTCAGCAGATTGTGCAGATGGCACGGGACGCCGGCGCTAAAAAGGTCTATTTCGCTTCTGCCGCACCACCGGTGATCTACCCCAATGTGTATGGCATCGATATGCCCTCTGCCAGTGAGCTGGTTGCACACAACCGCACCATTGAAGAGGTGGAGCAGATCATCGGCGCCGACCGCATGATCTATCAGGATCTACAGGATTTGATTGATGCGGTGATGAAGAAGGGCAAAACCGATATCGATCGATTTGATACATCGGTATTCAGTGGCGACTATGTCACGGGGGATGTGAGTGACACCTATCTGGAGCAGCTGGAACTGTTGCGTAACGATGGTGCCAAGTCCCAGACTGAGATGGCAGACAGAAGTATCATCGATCTTCACAACGATAGCTAAGTTCGATCACGTTACCTGTATCGAGTGAATTGAAGCGAAGCATTAGCGTTTTTTTAGCTTTCATTTGCGGACTGATCTCCAACTAGGGCTCACAGCCATGGAGTCGGTCGAAATAGCGCGCCCGGTAGATCAATCGGGGAGCGTCGCCATCCACGAAACCGCTTCTGGTATGCAGGACGTTATTACAGATCAACCCTTGACCTGCCATCAGTTTACCTTTGAAGTGCCACTCCGATGGGGTGTGGAGGATCGATTTCAGGAAGCTGACCGCTTCACTTAAACAGGCATCCTCACGCCAGGCGATACTGCGACTTCGATCCGTATAACGCATATGCAGGTGACCATCGGGATAGATGGCAAAGACAGGACCGCTGCGGTCTGGCCGGATCTCTTCACCATCAACCACATTGGCTGGAATTGTCATGGCTTGCGGATGCATCAATGCCCGAATGTAGTCCGGGTTTTCATCCATGATACGAATGAACACAATCTCATGATCCAGCAGGTCGTTCTCTCCGCCCTTTGCGGCAGGATTGACACAATGCAGCAGCAGTCCGTGGATCTGGTGCTGCAGGTCGTTGTAGTAGCCGTCTGTGTGCCAGGCGATCGGTCGATCGGAGTAGGGGATGTAGCCTTTATGAAGGGCATCGGATTGTACAGTCAATGAGCTGATGGCGTCATTGTCGGCACACATATTGTGATCCAGGCGCTGCAGACCGAAACGACTGCCCAGCTGCTGAATGATCTGCTTGTCCGCATCATGCCCGGAGAGTCCTGCCCAGATAGCCATATTCGACTTGCAGCAAAGCTGCTGGAGTCTGTCATGCTCCGCCTGGGTGATACTCCGGGGATCACTGATCTCTACGATCAGCGCCTCCAGAGAGCTCGGGTAGTGCTTCAGTTTTGCATCCCGCCAGGATGCATAACTATCTGAATTGTCAGGGTTAAATGGTGATACTGCTTGGCTTGGCATGGTCCGGGTTTTCGCACATTCAATGAAGTACTGATATGATACTGCGGTTAGACCGGGCCTGCTAACACTAATCCCATTGGCCCGATAAAGGAAAATCAATATTTACTGACGAGGCTCTTTGCTATGCACGCTGTATCCAGACGCCCATTGATGCCAAAAGCTTTGACGCTGCCGTTGAAGATTTTGCCCGTCAAAGCCCATGGTTTGATTTTGAGTGCGTTACTCAATCGGGTGTTCCGCATACAGCTCGCTGAGGGTGAGCTCGATTTTCTCGATGCAAGGGTAGTGCAGATCAAGGTCAGTGATGCAGCGCTGAACTATGCCCTGACCATGCAGAATGGCAAACTCGCCGAAGCGGGAGGTCAGCCGGCGGATTTGACGATTACCGGTTCTATTTACGATTATCTGTTGTTGATTGCCGGCCGGGAGGATCCCGATACTCTGTTTTTTCAACGTCACCTGGTGATGGATGGGGATACCGGTTTGGGCGTTCATCTCAAGAATATGCTGGCAGCAGTAGAGCCTGAAGAGCTGCCCATGCCGCGGGAATTCAGAGCGATGGTGGAGCGTGGACTGAGGCTCTACGAACGGGTGCTTTGAAACGACTGCAATCATCCTGAATGGCTGGGCCTCCACTCATGTAGCCGGGCTACACCAAGTTCATTCTGCCTTGCCGGGCAAAAAACATTTCCTGTATTACCTGTTGGATCAGTGTTAACAGGCGCTAGCCCAATTCTGGCAGCAATTCCACTTGGACCGGAACCTTCAGCAGGCGCTCTATCCTGTTCCGAGTCTGCTCTGGAGGGGCGCTGCACCAAAACTCCTCACGGCCCGGCTCCACTGCTTCTGTCAACAGATCGTGTACTGACAACTGCCGTTGAAGTTGTTTGGCAACAGCAGGCCCGGTATCGATGATCGATATGCCGGCTCCGGCTTCATCGGCAATCATCTGTTTCACGAAAGGGTAGTGGGTACAGCCCAGCACCAGGGTATCGATACCACGCTCGAGAATCGGCTGTAACTGTTGAGAGACGATCCGCCGGGTTGTCTGGTGATCGTGACCATTCCGTTCAATGGCCTCTACCCAGCCATGACAGGGGCAGATTATGATTTCTGATCCATCGGCATGCTGCTGCAGCAGGGCTTTGATAAGATATGACCTTCCAGGGAAGTGGCTCCAAAATTTGATCTGACCTTCCAGGGAAGTGGCTCCA
>JAHRHW010000101.1 GCA_019100305.1 Candidatus Thiodiazotropha taylori
ATTGGTCAACGACTATGGTGGATTTCTGCGTAAGGCCTCCACCACCATCTACCATTTACGACGAAAACATCATCAGCAGATTAAACAGATCATCTCAAGCATCCATCAGGTTAAGCTGTTTCATGACCTGCCCACAAATGATTTCAAGATCATTGCGCCTTCAGTCCGAGTGGTTACTTTTCACAAGGGAGAGACGATCTTCCGTAAAGGGGATCCGGCGGATACTTTCTATATCATCGATGAGGGTGGTGTCGATCTGTTCAGAACCGAAGCCGGTGAGCAGAATACCATTCAACTACAGGGTTTCGATGTGTTTGGTTGGTACCCCTGTTTGACCTCGACGCCGAATACACTGAATGCGGTGGCCAGCCGCGAAACCCGGGTCTGGATGATACCCAAGCATGCCATCGATACCCTACTGATCAACTCACCCCATTTTCAACAGGAGGTTCATCTGTTGCTGCGCAGTGGAGAGCTGCAACACTACCTGGAGCAGCAGCACCTGATGCAGGTCGATGAAATAGAGCGCTGGACCGACCGGGCGGTCCGGGAATTGATTCGCCGTGGTGTGGTGCCCCCTGCGGTTGAAGTCAACCGCAATACCGCTGAGATATTGGAGCGTTTCAATCAGATCAATCGCCTGCCAATGCTCGCCGAGTTGCCTGAAGAGGAGCAGATGCTGATAGGACGAGCTCTGATTTACAAACGCTATCAGCGTGGCGATACGCTGTTTCTGCAACATACCCGTGCCGATCGCCTGTTCATACTCGATACCGGTGAAGTCAACCTGATCGATCCAGAGACTCCGTTGCAAAAGACCGCAGTGCTGCACGCCAATGACGCCTTCGGTACCTTCTCACTGCTCACCGGCGCCCGTCACTCGGTGACGGCGGTGGCGGCCGAGGATATTGGTCTGTGGGAGTTGCGGCGGCGTGATTTTCTCGCTCTGCTGGGTAGTGCGCCGGTTTTGGCGGAACGCTATCGTGAGTTTATCCAAATGGGTGGCGCAAGGGACTATCTGCAGAGTCGGCACCTGAACAGCGAACAGTCACAACGCTGGACCAGGCAGGCCCTCAGGTGTATCGATACCGGTGAAGAGTTGCCCTCTGCTGCGGATGTGGCCAGGGATCTGCATGCCAACAAGGCGGCCCCACTGGCCATCTGGCTGGGCCTTACCCTTGACGGCGTACCGGAGTCATTGGTGATCGGCTCCAGCCTGATCAATGCAGGGGTCAGCATCTCACTGATCGCCGGTCTCTTTCTGGCCAACTTTCCGGAGGCTCTCTCCAGTTCCTGCGGCATGAAAGAGCAGGGATTCAAATTCAAAAGGATCTTCTTGATGTGGTTTTCACTGATGGTTCTGACTGGGGTGGGGGCAGCGATGGGTAACATCTTTTTTGTCAATGCCTCACCAGCCCTTTTTGCCTTTGTGGAAGGTGTTGCAGCGGGGGCGATGTTGACCATGATTGCCGAGACCATGTTGCCTGAGGCCTACTTCAAGGGAGGCTCGGTGGTAGGGATGTCGACCCTCTGCGGCTTTCTCACCGCGATCTTCTTCAAGACCTTGGAGGTCTGAATCGATGCAAAACACAATGCTTATCTCTTTAATGATTGATTCTTGATCTGTAAATAGCGGGGTACTAGTCTTGATGAGTAAGTAAAAATAATCATCGTTTAGTTCTTTGATCAACAAAATACCGAATAGAACTTCCAGAAGTGAAATACTGATCGCATTCGCGCTCTGTTCACTCTTACTGGGTCTGTTTTACTACTGGTTGCTGCGCGTGCCGGATAGCGCATTTTTGTTATCCGTTATTCCAGAGAATCGCTCCATTGTGGTTGACTCAAGCCTGGCAGCATCCGTCGGATGGTTACCCACGTTTCTCCATGTTTTCTCCTTTTCTATTCTCACGGTTCTGGTGCTGGGAGATCGAGCCACCAACTTCTCATGCGCTTTATGGGCCATAGTCAATGCAGGTTTTGAGGTGGGACAGGCGCTACCCGATGATCGGATTGTTCGGTTGCCTGAGTTTCTGAATCTGCATCAATACCTTGTCAGCGGGACATTCAGTTATCTCGATCTTATGGCCTGTCTATTGGGCGCTGTCGTGGCCTGGCTGCTGCTCAGCTCCATATCAACAGGCCGAAGCCAAAAACAGTCTGATCATGAAACGGCCGTACCATAGGTCATCAATCCGAGAGATTGGAACTATGCTTAGCAATCAACATAATGCACCTGAAAATAGCGCTCGAAACTCACCGTTGCTGTTGATCAGGCTTCTTCTGTTCAGCATTGTGTTGGTGCTTGGCATAGTCAGCATCATGGCCTCAGGCGGCGGTGGTAAGGATACCTATCCGGTGGGTGGTATTGAGGTGTTTATCAGTGGTCAGGGGAAGGTGACTGGCGATGGCATCGATTGTCCCAGTGATTGCCGTGAAAACTATGATTTTGAATTGGGTGATGAGGTTGATTCACTTGAAAAACCAATGTCCGCCAATCCTTATATTGATTACAGACTTGACGCGGCTGCATCATCCCCGTCGTTCAGCGGTGAAGGTGAGGTCATCAGTGTTGAGTCCGGAGATGCGATCTCGGTAACCGTTGTATTTGTCGAGTTGAATGACGATGAGGGTATGCCTTTGGAACTCAGCGTCTCTGTTGGGGGGCGGGTTGTGGCTGATCCGGGGCAACGAATTTGCGATGCGGAAACAACAGCATCATCCTGTAACCATCGGGTTGCAGATGCTGTTGTCGACAGCAACATAACTGGTCGAACTCTAAAACGCCGAACGATCAACCTGCAGGCGATCCCCTATTCAGGCTATGCATTTGCCGGTTGGCAAGGCGACTGCAGCGGTAGTGAAGCAGAGCAAGAACATATCCTGGGTGGGCCTGATGATCCAATGGCACTCAGTTGCAGTGCACTGTTCGAGGCTGTGCCTGTGGCTGACTATACGCTCAGCGTGCCTGAGCCTGCCGAGGGCGGTTCCATCGCCAGTATCTCCGGTGCGATCAACTGTCCGGGCACTTGCTCAGCGAGCATTCCCGCCGACACGGAGGTTGAGCTTTTCTACAACCTTGATGGTGGCTTCCAGTTTGGCGGTTGGAGCGGCGATACGGAAAGTTGCAGTGGGAACGGTACCTCTGTGACATTCACCATGACCAGTGATACCACCTGTAGTGGCAGTTTTATCGCGGATAGCGAGACGCTCTATACGGTCAGCCTTACTGCCCCGGAAAACGGCACTGTGACCAGTGCTGGAAACGAGTTGAATTGTGGTACTACCTGCAGTCACGATTTCCCCGAGAGCGCCAGTCCGGTGACGCTCACCGCCACACCCGACACGGGCTATGAATTTTCCAGTTGGGGGGGAGATTGCGCATCGGCTAGCACCAATATGGCTGAACTGGTATTGGATGGAAACAAGAGCTGCACGGTGAGTTTTACCGTCCTCGACAGTGATGGTGACGGTGTGGCCGAGAATCTGGATAACTGTCCGGTGGTGGCAAATGCGGACCAGTTGGATAGCGATGGGGATGGGGCCGGGGATCTCTGTGAGCTGACAGGGACTTGGGATTTTCGTACGGAAGTGACTGTTGCGACCGGGGGTTGCAGCGGTGAGGTAGGTAACTCGGATAACTATACCATCGACATTGATCAGAACGGGCAAAACGTCACCCTGAGTGGTTTTCTCGGTGTCGCGACGAATGTGCTTCAGGGGAGCGTGGATGGAAGCACACTTCTCTACTCAGGCAGTTATCCTGAAGATGGTGGCACCACAACCCAGGAGCGTACCGAACTCACCATCGATTGGAATCCACCCTTGTCCATGTCCGGTACCGAGCAGTGGAGCTGGACCGATGGCAGCTCGACTTGCCCATCGGGTAACGAATCTGAAATCAATGCCACATTTCGCAATTGATCAGATCGATTCCAGCGGTGGATCTTGTGAGCGGGAAAAGCCTTGAGCGGCTCCCCGCTTGATGCAAGCTCTGAGGATCAGCCACCCAAGGCTGACATGGGGCGAATGATGGCCGTTGGGGTTTCGTTGAAATGGTGTCGTTCCGGCTTGCGGGCGATGGCGGATCGGATCGCCTGTTGCAAAGTCTCATCCGAGGCTCCCTGACGGAGCAGGGGGCGTAACGCCAACTTGTCCTCCTGACCGAGACAGAGATGGAGATCACCGCTCACGGATACCCTGACCCGGTTGCAGGTTTCACAAAAGTGTTGTGACTGAGGGGTGATGAAGCCGATCACCAGACCGCTGTCATCAACCTGGAAGTAACGCGCAGGTCCGCTGCCTTGCATGGCGGCGGCTTGCAGTTTGTAGCGCCGGCGCAGGCGGGCTTCGACCTCAGTGAGTGGTATGTAACGCTCAGTTGCCGCCTGTCCGCCTTCCCCCACCGGCATGGTTTCGATGAAACGCAGTGTCAGATTATGCGCCAGGCAGTAGTCAACCATCGACTCGACTTCATCGTCGTTGAGTCCACGCATTACCACCATGTTGATTTTGATCGGTGAGAGGCCGGTGGCTCCGGCGGCCTCGATACCCGCCAGAACCGGCTGCAGACGACTGCCAGTGATCTGCTTGAATTTACCCTCATCGAGGGAGTCGAGACTGATATTGAGTCGTGTCACACCGGCCTGACTCAAGGGCTCGGCGTACTGATCCAGGCGCGATGCATTGGTGCTCAGGGAGAGCTCTTCTATGCCCGCTACAGCGGCGATGCGCGAAGCGATCTCTGTCAGCTCCTTGCGTACCAGGGGTTCTCCACCGGTAAGCCTCACATGCCGGACACCCAGCGCGGCGAATTGGGCGACCAGGCGTTCTGTCTCAGCAGGCGTCAACCAGTCATCGGGCGTTTCAAAGCCACGATGACTCTTTGGCAGACAATAGAAGCAGCGGAAGTCACAGCGATCTGTGACAGACAGGCGCAGATAATCGATCTTTCTTCCGAATGGGTCGTTTAACATGCTTGCCTCTTGGTTGGTTGTATTGTAGTTACCTGCAAGTCATCCGCTTATCATTCAAAAACAACCGTTCAATGTCAATATTCGGCATTTGGGTCGAAACCCTCGGGCAATGAATGAGCAATACCTTTATGGCAGTCGATACAGGTCTTCTGGGGCTCGTTGCCATCCACTGCATCCCAGTAGTGGGGATCGTGCTGTTCAGAGCTGCGCGGCGCCTGTTTGTCCAGGTCCATGGAGATGAACTTGTGACAGTTGCGACACTCCCGTGAGTCTGTCTTTTTCATTGAACGCCAGACGTTTTGTGCCAGTTCCAGGCGTTTGGCTTCATATTTCTCCGGCGTGTCGATGGTCCCCAGCACTTTGTGATAGAGCTCATTGGTCGCCTGAATCTTGCGTACGAACTTATGTATCCACTCTTTGGGTACATGGCAATCCGGACAGGTGGCACGTACGCCGGTCCGGTTGGTGAAATGGACTGTTTCCTGAAGCTCCTGATAGACGGTGTTTTCCATCTCGTGGCAGGAGATACAGAACTCCTCCGTGTTAGTCATCTCCATGGCCGTGTTGAAGCCACCCCAGAGTAAGATACCGGCAATGATGCCAACACCCACCAGGAACAGTCCGCTACGCTTTTTACTCTCACTCATTATTACACCAGATTATTGATCAACTACTTGTTACACGGTTGGGTGTCCGCTTAAAGAGCGGTACCCAACCAACTTCTATTTGGCACCTTGAAAGTTGTTTTGCACCAGCGGATCTGCGCCCATTTGAGCGGCATGGCACTGGGTACAAAAGTAGCGCCGGCTGGAGAGGGTCTTCAGCATCTTGCCGTCACGGTCCAGATAGTGGCTGTCACCAACTCTGGGAGCCTTCTCTTTTTCATAGGTTGTTTCGCTGTGGCACTTCATGCAACCGTTGTTTTTCAGGTTGATGACGTATTTGTCCACTTCATGAGGCACCATGGGCGGTTGCAGTTTGAAGCTGCGTTCGATGCCTCCTTTAATATTGACAATCTTCATGTTGGCGGGTTTTTTCGCCATCGTATCCAGCTTGTCGCCCCGCAAGGATTGCACATCAGCCAGGACAGCTGTGGACAGGAATATGGCTGCTAGTGCCGCAATGGTTTTTAATGCGATCTTTTTCATACCTTTCTCCATCATCACTCTCTAGATTCAGAAATTGTTTGGAACTGCCAGTCAGGCTTGAGCGCCCTGACTGATTTCACCTTCGCGTTTTAAGCCGTCATTTTTTTTGGCGTGACGACCGCCATAACTGAAAACGTCTTTGGCGCAGATATCGATACAGCGCCCGCAATTGGTACAGTCGGATGAGAGGATTACCGGGGTCGCCCCCTGCTTCTCACCTTTCAGCGCCGGTTTGATGACCTGGGGCTCGGGACAGACCACATAACACTCCATACAGTCGTTGCAGGCCTGGCGTTCAAGTGCATTGACCCTGAGTAGGCTTTTACTGCCCACCAGATTGTAGAAAGCACCTACTGGACAGATGTGTCCACACCAGCCATCTTTGGCAACGATCAGATCGAATAGAAAGATGCCCAGCACCATCACCCAGGCAGCCCCCATGCCGAAGACGATTCCCCGGAACATCATGGAGACCGGATTGACCAGCTCCCAGATGATGCCCCCGGTGACCAGCAGCGGCAGAATCAGGGTCAGGGCCAGCATCCAATAGCGTGTGCTGCGGGAGAACTGGGAGTTGCTTCTGATGCCCAGTTTGCGGCGCAGCCAGGCGGCCAGGTCGGTCACCATGTTGACCGGGCAGACCCAGGAGCAGTAGACCCGGCCACCGACCAGGAAATAGAACGCCAGCACGATCACCACACCGATGATGGCCGCCGTCTCCGGCACTACCCCCGATAGGCTCGCCTGCAACAACACATAGGGATCGGTCAGCGGCAGTACGTCCAAGGTCAGACTGGAAGCCAGATTACCCTTGACGATCCAGAGACCGAACCAGGGGCCCGTGAGAAACAGGGCAAGAATGCCGAGCTGACTGATTCGTCTGAGGATCAGGTATTTATGGGACTTCAACCAGCCTTTGGCCGCGATAGCATCGTCACCCAATGTCGTCATATCCACCATGCTACTTGTCCATGAAACCGCTATTGAGTGTATCCAGAGGATTGGAAGAGAACGGTGTCTCCTCAGCCTCGCCATCGATGATCAAACCCTCACCCTGCAGGTCGTAACGCACCCCATCGGGCAGGTTGTAACGGTGCTTGGTATCGGGTGTGACCAGTGCTTCCCCGGCCTTCTCCTTCTCTTTCCAGCCGAGGCGGTAGTGGCTGCCCAATTGACCTTTTGCCAGGTGCATGGGAAAGACCTTGATTGCCGCCTCTTCCAAGATGCAGGCCCGCTCGCAAAGTCCACAGCCGGTACAGGCGTCGGAGTGAACTACCGGGATGAACAGGGCATGTTTGCCGGAACGGGGATTGTGCTGCATGTCCAGGCTGATCGCCCGGTTACGGATCGGGCAGACGTTGAAGCAGACTTCACAGCGCAATCCATGAAAGGCAATACAGGTCTCCTGGTCGATCAGCACCGCCAGCCCCATACGGGACTCTTCGATATCTTTCAGGTCGTGGTCCAGTGCATTGGTGGGACAGGCAACCACACAGGGAATCTCCTCGCACATTTCACAGGGACCGGTGCGGGCGATGAAATAGGGTGTGCCGGTGGCCACTTCATCACCCACTTCGCCAAGAAAAAGGATGTCATAAGGACAGTCGCGCACGCACAGGCCGCAGCGAATGCAGGCGCCGAGAAAATCCTCTTCCGGCAGGGCGCCGGGGGGACGGATATAGTTGGCTGGCATGGTGGAAGCCCGTTTCGAGTAGGCGCCCAGTCCCAGTCCGACCAATCCCACCCCACAGGCGGTCTTGAGCATGTTGCCCAGGAACTGTCTGCGGTTAAGCTCGTTGTTTCTCTCTCTATCCGGCATCGTTGTAGTTTCAGCTTGTTCGGTGCGGTAAACCGCACCCTACTATTGCATCGGTGTAGGGTGCGGCTAGCCGCACCGTTTCACCAGATGCATTCTCTGTTTAAGCGCGCGTTATCTTTACACCGCACTTTTTATAGTCCGTCTCTTTCGAGAGCGGATCGGTTTGGTCGAGGGTCAGCTTGTTCACCAAGCGTCCAGCATCGAACCAGGGAACGAAAACAAGCCCTTCAGGACACTTGTTGCGGCCCTTGGTGTCGACCTTACAGACGATCTCGCCACGACGGGTGGTAAGCTTGGCGTTTGCACCGTTACGCAGACGCCGTTTCTTGGCATCTTTCGGATGCATGTAGACCACCGCGTCTGGGACGGCCCGATAGAGCTCAGGTACCCGACGGGTCATGGAACCGGAATGCCAGTGCTCCAATACGCGTCCGGTGCAGAGCCACAGATCGTACTCTTTGTCCGGTGGCTCAGCCGCGGGCTCATAGGGGGCCGTAATGATGTTGGCTCTGCCATCGGGCTTGCCATAGAATTTAACCCCTTCACCCTTGGCTACATGGGGATCGTAGCCTTCGCGGAAGCGCCACAGGGTCTCCTTGCCGTCGATGACTGGCCAACGCAGGCCGCGCACCTTGTGGTAGGCGTCGAAGTCGGCCATTTCGTGACCTTTCTTCGGGATCCCCTCGACAGAGTTGAACAGGCGATACTCCTCGAACAGCCCTTTCTGCACATAGAAACCGAAGTCCTTGGACTCATCGTTTTCGTACTTGTTGCCGCGGCTGTCGGTAACCTGCTCTACCGGGAACTTGTCGACCTGGCCGTTGGCATAGAGCACATCGAACAGGGTCTTGTCGGCGTACTCAGGCATCTTGGCGATCAGATCTTCCGGCCAGACGTCCTTCACTTTGACATACTTGGCAAACTCCATGACCTGCCAGACGTCGGATTTTGCTTCGCCGGGCGCTGCAACCTGCTGACGCCAGAACTGGGTACGCCGCTCGGCGTTACCATAGGCACCTTCCTTTTCGATCCACATCGCGGTTGGCAGGATCAGATCCGCTGCCTGGGCCGATACGGTTGGATAGGGGTCGGATACGGTGATGAAGTTGTCCGGATTGCGCCAACCAGGATAACTCTCATCATTCATGTTGGCGGCAGCTTGCATGTTGTTGTTACACATGACCCAGAAGGTATTCATCTTGCCGTCGTTGAGTGCCCGATGCATGGCGACCGCGTGGATCAGGGTCTTGCCCATGGGCTTGCCGCTGATGTCGGTCTGGTCGGCGCCGTCGGTTTTACCGTTGGCCCGGGGAATGGTGCCGGCAGGCAGCTTCCAGGTCTTCTCGGCAAACTTACAGTGGGCGTCCTTCTTGGTAACCAGGTCGGCGGGCAGCCTGTGGGTGAAGGTACCAACCTCGCGGGCGGTGCCGCAGGCAGAGGGCTGACCGGTGAGGGAGAAGGGGCTGTTGCCCGGCTCGGCGATCTTGCCCATCAGCAGATGGACGTTGTAGCAGAGGCCGTTTACCCAGACACCGCGGGTGTGCTGGTTGAAGCCCATGGTCCAGTAGGAGGCGACCTTCTTGTTCGGATCGGCATAGGCCTTGGCCAGTTTCAGCAACTGATCCTTCGGAACCTTGGAGAGCTTTGAGGTGTACTCCAGGGTATAGGGCTCAACTGATTTGGCATACTCTTCGAAACTGATCTTGGAAAGCTTGCCTTTATTGCGATTTTTGGCCGCTTTTTCACGTGGATCACTGGCGCGCAGGCCATAACCGATATCGGTTGGTGTCTTGGTGAAATTGACATGCTTGTCGATGAACTCCTTGTTGTAGGCCTTGTTCTGAATGATGTAGTTGGCAATGTAGTTGAGGATCGCCAGATCGGTCTGGGGCTCAAAGATCATGCCGTTGTCCGCCAGCTCGTAGCAGCGATGCTCGAAGGTTGAGAGCACATGGACTTCACAACCAGGCTTGGTCAGACGGGTATCGGTGAGACGGGACCAGAGGATCGGATGCATCTCCGCCATGTTGGCGCCCCAGAGCACGAATACATCGGCGTGTTCCAGGTCGTCGTAACAACCCATTGGCTCATCGATACCGAAAGCGCGCATGAAAGCGCCTACGGCAGAAGCCATACAGTGGCGTGCATTGGGTTCCAGACTGTTGGAGCGGAAGCCTGCCTTCAGCAGTTTCTGTGCAGCATAGCCTTCCCATACGGTCCACTGGCCAGAGCCGAACATGCCCACACCCTTGGGCCCTTTGGCCTTACGTGCAGCAACCCACTTCTCCGCCATGGTCTGGAAAGCCTCTTCCCAGCTGACGGCCTCGAACTTGCCGTTCTTGTCATATTTACCGTTGGTCTTTCTCAGCAAGGGTTTGGTCAGACGATCCTCTCCGTAAAGGATCTTCGGCAGAAAGTAACCCTTGATACAGTTCAGACCCTTGTTGACCGGTGCATCCGGATCGCCCTGACTGGCGACGACCTTGCCGTCTTTGACGCCCATCAAGACACTGCAACCGGTACCGCAGTAGCGGCAGGCCGCTTTATCCCAACGGATGCCGTCATCTGCATCGGCCGCAACTGTATTGGATACAGGAAGGGTAACGCCGGCCACGGATGCGGCGGCTGCTACAGCATTGCTTTTTATAAAATCTCTTCTAGTTAATTTCACGGTACATTTCCTCCATCGACTCTTCACCGCCATAGTGATAAATCAAAGTTGTGCTCACCACGCCATCCACATTGCGCAGTTCATTCATGGTGTCTGAAACCGGTGACACGGATTCACCTTCGTCTTCCACGGTAACAATCAGTTTGTCCTCTATCATTCCACCGTGGACTTCAACGCCTTGATATTGCTCTAGGCGCTTGGTCACCTGGGGGCCGTGGTCAGGTTTCGTATAGACGATCAGGCTGCATATATTCATGTATGGCTTATTCCTCGCATTGGTCTGTCAGGCCGCTTGGGTCTGTGTGCCTGGCAAAATGGAAATAGAATGACTTGGACAAACTGAAATACAGGCTCCACAGCTATTGCACTTTTGCTGATCAACCTGTGGCAGGGAGCGCCCCCTGGTAGCAAGCTTGAAGCAGATGGCAGCCTCTTCGCAGATATCGCCACAGCTTCTGCAGACCACACCGTTTTGCGACAGGCAGCTCTTTTCGATACTCAGTTCGAGGTGCCAGGGTGCCATGTTCGGATCGCTGTCAAAGCCCAGTGCCTGATGTTTACAGGCCTTTACGCAATCACCGCAAAATGTGCATTGGGCAACAGAGAAATCGATTTTGGGAAAACCGGCAGAACCCTGCGTAATGATCTTCTGGGGGCAGGCTTCAATGCAGTCGTTGCAGCGTTCGCAGACTTCAGTAAAGCGGCTTTCAGAGAGCGACCAGGGTGGTCTTATCTCGCTTTGTCGACCGCGCAGGTCACCACGTAAGAACTGTGATCTGTCGATGTTTCTTGACAACAGTCGCGACCTCGGTTGAAAGAGTTCAGTCGAATTTGATTGGCCTTTTTGAGGCGCAATGTTTTTGCTTATGAAAGTGTTTCACCAGGGGCTTAATACTGCTTTGATTCTGATCAAGAAACAATGGGAAATCTTAAGAAAAATAAAAGAAAAAACAGTAACTTACTAATTATTTGGTAGGGCTATATACCTCAATATGAGTAGCCTCTAATTCGTTATGGGTAAGAACAGACGATGAGGATGGAATGTCGGTCGCGAGGATCAGAATTGGCCTGAAGCGGCCCTGGGAAGAGGCTCAGCTGGAAGGTTTTTTCCCCTGGTTGAGGGCCCAGACGGCAGCCTCGGTTCTGGAGTGGAGATTGAGTTTTTTCAGCAGATGTTTGACATGCACTTTGACCGTGCCTTCCGAGATAACAAGGTTGCTGGCGATCTGTTTATACATTTAACTGCAGTAGTTATTCTGTGTGTGTGTGTGTGTGTGTGTGTGTGTGTGTTTGTGTGTTTGTGTTAA
>JAHRHW010000102.1 GCA_019100305.1 Candidatus Thiodiazotropha taylori
CGCTGCCCTGTTGACCCGGCTCCAATGAAAGATGATCAGCTCTATCCAGTCATCACTGCGCACGCTGAAGGGTTTGACATCGCCTGGGAAGATCGCCGGCTTGGACACACCGTAATCATGCATAGCCAGAGTGAACGAGGAGAGCCCTGCAAGTTTTCTCCTCCAAGCCGTATCAGCGAAGAACCGCCAGGACCAAAGGCCGATTTTGGTTCCGGACATGGGGTTGCGAGAGTCGCACTGGCCGACTATGGCAATTCAGGTCTGTATGCCGCATGGGCCGATAAGCGGGATTTTCGGGAAGGCTACGATATCTATGGGGCCAACAAGCAGAGCGATCAGGCATTTGGCAGCAATGTGCGAATTCAGGATGACTTTGGCACCAATTACCGGCAGTGGCATGCCACCATAGCCGGTCATCAGAACGGACAGCTGATTGTGGCATGGACAGATGAAAGAGATGGATCGAAGGATGTTTGGTATAGCTGGCTGGAGGATGGAGAGTGGAGCGACGATGTCATACTGAGTGGCGCTTCCGGAAAGGGAGTTCAGGATCACCCCAGTATCACACTGGATAGCTCCGGTGACCTGCATGTTGCCTGGGTGCATAGAGAAAAAGACGGGGGAGCTACCCAAATACGTTATTTATATGCGCCACTTGAACCGGATGATCGGTAGACGGTTTACAGGCCTTAATTTCGTCTACAAATCCAATGGTTTGTTCCAAAACAATCTTCTGTACACCGCCACCAAATCCAATTATTCAGACCTATAATTGGACATACTAACAAGCCAGCAGACACTCAATTTGGAGTCGTTATCATGAAGGCAATTTGAAATGGTCAGATTATCGCTGAAAGCAACCAAACGGTAGTCGTTGAATCCAACCACTATTTCCCGGCGAACTCAGTAAAGCAGGAGTATCTCAATCCCAGTGACACGACTTCAGTCTGCCCATGGAAAGGCGTGGCACACTACTATTCACTCTCTGTCGACGGGGACAAGAACTCTGATGGCGCCTGGTACTATCCCTCAGCATCAGATGAGGCTAAAAAAATAGAGGGGATGGTGGCTTTCTGGAAAGGCGTTGAGGTCATTGATTGAATGTATTATTTTAACCATCTGATTTAACTGGTATTCGATCCCCTATAATATCAGTGTTTATGGGGCTAACTACGCATGGAACGTACTTGAACGTTATAGGGTGGGGCATGGCTCCACCAGATCCCTTCGTTAAAACGAGATGCAATAAGTTTTCGTGCTTAAGTAATCGCCATTCAGGGAAAATATCAAAACTGATTACTTTTTCCCGGAATACCGATTTAGTGTGAGTCTATCCTCTCTGATAATATTTTTGAGTTACTCAATCATAGTTCTGTCTGTCTTTTTACAAATCTCTGTTACCAGGAGAGATAACTTGAATAAAGTCTGTATCATCGGCGCATCCGGTAAACTTGGTCGATATATGGTGCAACACGCCCTGGAGCGCGGATATCAGGTCGTTGCTGTCTGCAGACAACAGAGCGTCAACAAGCTCGCTGATTTTGCGGATAGAATAAGCCTATTTCCAGGTGCAACCAATGATCGGGATGTGATCAGGCAAGCGGTTTCCTGTTGTGATGGTGTACTGACCGTTCTCGTACCCTGGGGAGTACAGCAATACTCATCAGGCACCGCACAAGCTGTTTTGGATTTTGCCGAACCTGATGCCCGGCTGATTTTCTCCTGTGGCTGGCATATCAGTCGTGATGGTAAAGATGTCTATTCCTGGAGATTCAAAGCCCTGGTCGCTCTGTTCGGTAAACTTGCCAGACTGTTTCGACTGGTTGAACTGGATGATCAGGTTGAAGCCTGCAGAAGAGTGTTTGAAAGCGACACCCGATGGACAGTGGTTCGCGGCAGCGACCTTGAAGAAGGCGAAAGTCAGGGACTGCCCGTTTGGAGTCGACATGTGGGCGATCCCATATTGAAGAGCAATCTCACTCGACGTATCGATTTTGCGCTTTTCATGGTTGATGCCATGGAAAGAGATGAGCTGATCCATGAAGCGCCAGCAATCGTCGGTTGCAAATCACCATCAGTACTTGAAAACAGTTAGCTTGACCATGAATATCATTTTTTGATCTCAGGTTAAATGTTTTGATCCGCGCAGCTAGGGATAGTTATAAATGATGCTACATCATTCTGAATACAGCTTTAGGCCCTCCACCTAACGCCTAGCTTTTTATTCGACAACAAGCTGAACACCTCAAAAGCAATAACCCGAGGATGCAACTCCCCCATAAAGGCGAGTATTTTGTTGAACACTCCTGGTATTAGCGATCGCTTTCCAGTCTGGCAGGCTTGATAGGCAAGCTTGGCAATCTGTTCCGGCGATGGCCCAAGAGGCACCTGATAGGCCAACATATCCTCTGCATCAGCCTTCTTTACAAAATCGGTGGCGGTTGCACCAGGCGAGAGGGATGTCACGGCAACCCCCGACCCCTTCAACTCCTTGGATAAACCTGCACTCAAGGCGCGCACATAGTGTTTGCTTGCCACATAGGCCGCCCAGTTAGGTCCTCCTATGAAATAAGAGACCAGCGACCCAACATTGAGTATCCGTCCACGCTTGCGGAACAGCATCTGCGGCAGGAACAGATGCGTCAGTTGCGTGAGTGCCAACATATTGAGTTGCAGCATTCGACTCAGGTTTGGGTAATCCGCCTCCTGAAACAGCCCACTCATCCCTACTCCGGCATTGTTGACCAGAATATCGATCGGCTTACCTGACTGTTCCAGTTGCTCATAGAGCCTCCTGGGCGCGTCTGCTTCGGTCAGATCACAGCAGATTACCTTAACCTCGCCCCCGGACTGCGCCTTGATTCGATCCGCCACACGCTGTAACGCCTCTTCTCCCCGGGCAACCAGCACCAGGTCATGTCCCTGTGCAGCAAACTCTTCAGCGATCGCAAGACCGATTCCCTTGGATGCTCCGGTGACTAATACAGTCGCCTTTTCAATTGGTTCCATATCATGCTCCTGATTGGAATGGAATCTGCTGAGGATTGCCCAAGCCCCTTTTGAATTTGATCGCCCTGAACTGGAGACAGTCCAAGCAGTCACTTTCTTTTTGCAAGTTACTCAAGCCTAGCCCACTGACTTGTTAATTGCAAGTAAGTGATTCCCATGCTAGGTTTAAGGCATGGCTAAAGCTGACAAAAGCAACATCACGACAAAGCGCTCAATCTGCCCTGTCGCTTCGACTCTGGATATTCTGGGGGACAAATGGAGCCTACTGGTAATCCGGGATCTGTTTGCCGGTAAAACAACCTACAGCGAACTGCAAAACTCTCCTGAAAAAGTACCGACCAATATCCTGGCCAATCGATTGGTGCGCTTGACCGATCATGAAATCGTTGAGAAAAAGCCCTACCAGACACACCCCGTTCGCTATGAGTACATCCTCACGCCAAAAGGCAGGGAGTTGGGTCCAATCTTAAAGTCCATGGTTACCTGGGGTGAAAAACATATCCCCGGCACCAAGGCGATGATCAAAAGGAAGCGATGAGGATCAAACCCGCGATCTGGAAATTTCTCACGTTCATCGTGTTTGCGCTCCTCATACTCAATCCGGAGACGGTTGGTCTGGCACTTTTTGTCGATTCGATAGGTTTGGAAATTTTTGTATTAATGGTTGAACTGCAGATCGTGGCGCTATTTGGGGTTGTCTTTCACAACAAGATCAAACCTGCGTTCTCCTATATTCGCCGAATCAGGTTAAGCGCCCAGTTTTTTCACTCTTCCTCACTTGCACCTGCAGCGTCGATGCAGTTGTTGGTACTCTCATCATCTCTGCCTTTGATGATCACTTGCTTGACATGACTGATACCAAGATAGGGGATCTGTTGAGTGAGTCGATTGCCTGGGGTGTGTTGTTGATGGTTTGGAAAGGTACCTATATCTCAGCCTTCTCTCAAATGGGGCTGGTATTAATCGTCATGCTGTAGTTTCTGAATAGTCGGATTGTTGCTTCTACTTTCTTTATTCGTATAAACCATTAAATTAGGTCGCAGCCACTCGGCGTTGTCCTCGTGTCGGAGACTCCCTGTTTCGCCCTCCTGGGCGAGTCACTTTTCTTTTGCGCCAACAGAAAGGGCGCCCGGCCGTCACGCACCTTCGGGTCCGTTGCGATGCTCGGCAAAAACCGGCAGGCCTGAAACTCGCTGCGCTCAAACAGTCAGACCCGCTGATCGGTTTTTGCCTGCGCTTCTCGCTCGTGCCGGAACGGGAATTCAAGAGGTGAGTGGCTGCAAGCTTATCACTTGAACTAGGAGGCTAAGTTAGTTTGCCGTATAGCGGATTGTAGTCTCTGATTATAAGTCACCTCGCTGGGTTGTACCCTTTGAAACAAACACTGACAAGCTTTCAGCCATATAGTTTGTACGCAAGCCTTCAGCAAAGACTTTGAGTAACAAATTTTGTTTGGATACTGATCCGTGTTGCTTTCTGGGTCCTTCCCAATACACCGATTCCGGTCTATTCTTTGGTCTTCATACAGCCGGGCTTTATGGGGTTATTCAGCTCACGAAAGTCAATATCATCTATAGTTATTGAACTGATGGAGTAAATCATTCACCTATTGAAGCAAAGGATATCTTCATGTTGATCGAGTCCGCTCAATCCAAACAGAGTAACGAACCGCCTCCATCTCCGAAACTCGCACGGCTCAACTGTGGTGGCATTGCTCCGTTCCCCCCCACTCTCGATACCCGGGGAGATCGAACTCAGGTTTTGAAAGAACTTCACTGTTTTTGTGCCGGTCTCTCTGCTCTGATCTATCGCTATAACCTGGAAGGGCTGAGACGACTGCTCGAACTTGAAGGCGCTGATGCTTTTAAAGGCTTTACCACGGAATTTGCTAAAGGCCTCCCTTCCAACACGGCACTTTTTTCAAAGGTCGCCATGGGCTTTGTTTTTCAGCAACGGGCCTGGCTGGTATTCCGGGGATCTGACGATGCTTATGACTGGGATACCAATTTCCGTTTTTTTAAAACCGATGAGCAACTCCATAGCGGATTTCAGAACGCCTGGTCTGGCCTGCAAAACAGAGTAGTTGAATGGTATCGGGAGATCTCAGCAACCACCTCTTCCATTGTCATCACCGGCCACTCACTGGGTGGCGCGATGGGTGTAATTGCTGCAAAAGCATTGGCTGAAGAGCAACTCAACAGGATTGAAGCGGTTATCACATTCGGCGCCCCACGGGTCGGCTCGTCTGCTTTTGTTGCCGAATACAACCAGACACCGGCCGGCATTCAGCAACCGGATGTGGAGAAGCTCACGCTTGGAGAGGTCACCTTTCAGAGCCGAATCGCTGATGACATCGTTCCCAAGGTTCCTCCACGGTTTCTCAATTTCGAACACTGCGGAAACTCAGGCAACGCGCTGTGGAACACTTCATACGATGTCACCAACCACTTTGATTCCATCGCGGAGAAGCCAACAACCGATAACACCATTGAATACAACTTCTTGCATAAATCCAATGATAACGGCCTTATCGAAATACTCAGTGGTGTTACGAAAATGTTCTCCTCCCTGTTTCCGCTGCATCAGATGTTTTTCAGCTCCGCCGACAAGTTGAAACAGGGCGGCATGAGTCATCGAATGGTTGGCTATCAGAATCGATTCGGCGCCTATCTCTCCTTCCGCTCAGCCATTGCCCGGGATAAGCACATCATTGAACAGATTCAGGATGAAACAGAGAAAGCCGAGACTACGACATCGAAACCGGTGCCGCTCAGCATCCAGAATCCCAGCGCTTTCTACCCATCTCTAACGACAAACCCGTTTCATGTTGAAAAGGTCACCGGCTGGACTCCGGTACTTACCAGCGTCACCTTACTGGTGATTCTACTGCTGGGCGCAGCAATCTTCGCAATGATTCGGTTTGTTAACCCTGAGTATCAGCTGATGGCAATCCTGTTACTCTTTGCCGGCACGCTGTCACTGGGATTAAACGCCATCAAAGAGCTCAAGGGCGGGTGATCCGGTTCTATTATGAACACGCTCTGCGAGACAGGCTAAGGAAAACCGCATGGAAAAGGTTACCGGTATTGGCGGACTATTTTTTCGTGCCGAGGATCCCGCAAAACTGGCATCCTGGTATGAACAGCATCTGGGGGTAACTCTGGTGCCCACCGACTATGACCAATCCCCCTGGATACAGCAGACAGGTCCAACCGTGTTCGCCCCGTTTGAGCAAGATACAGACTATTTTGGTGACCCTTCAAAACAGTGGATGATCAACTTTCGGGTGGATGATCTGAACAGCATGGTTGCTCAATTGCGCAATCATGGCATTGAGGTCAGTGTGGACCAAACTCACTACCCTAACGGCCGATTCGCCAGACTTCGTGATCCTGAGGATAATCCGATCGAGTTGTGGGAAGCCGCGAAATAATCAATCCAGGGCGTGGTAGGCACGCATGATTCTGCCTGGCCGTATTGGCAATGGACCGGGCTGGGCCAGTGACTGAGCTGTCACCGGAAGTACCGACTCCGACTGCAGGTAGTGAAACAGTTGACCACCGTGGTTCTGTTCCACCACCAGGACCTTGGCGGCGCCATTGATCAATTGAAGGATCTTATCCCGCTGCAACGGCGCCAGCAGACGTAGCGCGATCACTCTGACCTGATTACCCGCCTGGTTCAGCTGATCCGCTGCCTCTTTGACGGCACCGGTACTGGAACCCCAGGTAATCAGACAGGTCTCACCCTCGCCGGATACCTCAGCCCAATAGTCTCCGTAATCAAACTGCTTGAGTTTCTGCAGCCGTTTGTTGAGCTGTTCACGATGGTCGCTGGCCATGCTGGAGGGGGTGCCCCGGTCGTTGTGCTCCAGTCCATCTGCGGTATACATGCCGTCGGGGGTGCCCGGCAGGCTCATCGGTGAGATGTTTTCCGCCACCACTTGATAGCGCCGATAGTCTTCACCGGGGTTGTCTGTCACTGACCTTTTCAGAGGCAGGTCAACCTCCTCTGAGGCTTCGATGATCGCCTGGGACTGGCCAAACGATTGATCGGAGAGCACCAGCGATACCGTCTGCAGGTGCTCGGCAAGTTGTACTGCCCATTGGGTGGTGAAGATGGCATCACGGATGGAGAGCGGTGCGAATACCAGATGCGGCGCATCACCATGCAGACCGTAGACAGCGATATTCAGATCAGACTGTTCGGACTTGGTGGGGATACCGGTGGAGGGGCCGCCACGCATCACATTGACCACCGTCACAGGAGTTTCACTGACCAGCGCCAGACCCAATCCCTCCACCATCAGGCTGAGTCCCGGCCCTGAGGTGGCGGTCAGGGAGGGCACACCACCAAACGAGGAGCCGATAATCATGTTGATCGAGGCAAGCTCATCCTCGGCCTGCAGCAGCGCTCCCCCGACCTGCTCCAGTCTTGGCGCCAGCCATTCGAGGATTTCACTGGCCGGGGTGATCGGATAAGCCGCGACGAATTTGATGCCGCCACGCAGAGCCCCGAGACCACAGGCCTGGTTGCCGGTGATACTCCAGCGGTTCTCCTGCTTACCCGGAGGTGGCTGTTTGATCTGCGGTCGCCGGTCGTGATTGTAGCCCAGTTCAAGTGCCCGTAGAGCACTCTCGATCACCTCAGGCGACTTGCTTTGCAGTACCTGGCGTACACTGTTTCCCATGGCGTCGAGGGGCAGACCGCAGACCACCGCCGCGGCACCCAATGCCACCATATTGATGCGTCCGTCCGGTAGACCGGAGGCGAAGGTCTTAAAGGGGATTTCGCGGATTTCAGCGCCATTGCTGCGCAGCAGGGCCGGAACCTCGCCCGCTTTGGGGTCGCAAAGTATCAGGCTTTTGTTCGACAGCGGGATCTCATCGGCAAAGCGGTCGATATTCAGCCAATCGAGCGCCAGCAGAAGATCGTATTCATCCCCCATACACTCCACCGGGGTGGTACTGAACCGAACCATTGCCGCCGATTCGCCGCCACGGATCTGAGGACCAGCAGAGCGTGTCATCAAGCCTTGATAACCGCAATGTGCCGCCGCCTCGAGCAGAATCCGGCCAGCGGTCACCGCACCACTGCCGCCTGAACCGGTTATCGCTACCGAGTAGGGTTTAGTCAGGGCAGAGGGTTGTTGATCATTCATTAATGATGAGCACCTCGATTCTGCGATTGCTCTTGCGTCCAATCTCAGTCTCGTTGTTGGCCACCGGACGTGCCTCGCCATAGCCGATAGCCGTTAATCGGGTTCTCTCCACACCACCGACCTTTTCAAGAAATGAGGCCACTGTCTCTGCCCGCTGTTGCGAGAGTTCGCGGTTGGTCTCGTCCCCGCCAACCGAATCGGTATGTCCTGAGACCACCACATCGGGACTGGGAAAGGATTTAATAGCCGTTACGATCTTGTCCAGCAGTTCAAAATTTTCAGCCTGGATATCGGTACCGCCGCTGGGGAAGTTGAAGGCTCTCATCTCCAACAGGATATTGTGACCCTGCCGATAGACGTTAGCCTCTTCGGCACTGAACAGATCCTGAATCTTATCGAAGCGTGCCTGAGCTTCCTGGTTCTGTCGCTCCACGGCAGCCAACCGGGTCTGCAGATCGATGCGTGTTGCCAGTTCGGTTTTGCGCAACTCAGCATAGTTGGCCAGTTTATCCTGCAGAACCTTCACCACTTCGTGATTGGGCAGATCAAATGGCAGTGGCTCATCTGTGGATTCGTTGATCTGCGCCAACTGTTTCTGATACCAAAGCAGAATATCCTCTGAAGAGTACTCTCGGTTGTCGAACTCTTTGATCAGTTCGGTTAGCTCGATACTTCTTCGCGCCTGCTTGCTCGCTTCCAGTGCATGGTTCTTCGCCTTGGTTCGCTGGGTTCTGTTGGTCTCGAGCACCGCGATTGCCAACGCCAGCTCCTCACGCGCCAGTTTCAGGGTTTTCGGCGCATACTCATCCGCTTCACTCTTGGTGGCCTGGGAGATGTCATAGCGGGCATTCTCCGTGGCATCCTGCTTCAGCGCCTCCAGTTCCACCTCTGAATAGCCTTCCAACATCTCAGGACGCCACTTCTTCGCCGCTTCAAGGTCACCCTGCTCCACCTGTTCAGCCGCCAGACGCAACTTCTTGTCGAGGGCTTTGAACTGATCCGCCATCATCGTGTCGGCTTCCGCCGCAATCGCCAACCGTCGGGCTTCCAGCACCTCGCGCATCAATGACTTGGTGGTAATCGCATCGGCTTCCGCTTTGTCGAGAATCACCCGCCCTTCACGCATCGTCTCTGCGACGGCTTCGTCTTTCTTGGACCGTCCCAGAGAGATGGCCTGATTGAGTTTGTTCTCTGCCTTGCGAAACCCTTCGGGCGCCAGATTGAAGAGTCCGTTCGATTCATCCTCAGCCAGCCGCTTCCTAAAGCTTGCGATCTCACCATAGGTTTCAAACACATCGGTCTGGGAGAGGGTTGGGGCGGTGGTACAACCGACAAACAACACTCCCAAAACAATCAGATAAGCACATCTTTTTAGAAGCGTCATAGCTTACATCTCCGGGGCGTTCCAAGCATCAGAGGGACATTCAGATCGACTCTCTGCCCACTCATTAACACGGCGGCTGAAAGCGATAAACTGAGTCACCGGGTCAATCTACTGTTATCTCCTCATCATATCATTGCCTTTGCCAAGCTGCGACGCTAGTGTGCTGTCTCATACTCATGCCTGATATCAGCGTGACGCCAGGTCATTGGCCGCTAGGCGTGTGTCGCAGGCAAAATCGATCGATACCGCCCTTAAAGAATGTGATCCAGCAGCCAGAGACGCAACCTAAGAGTAAACTCCGGTGTATAGCCTACGGATACAAATCGCACCTGGCGGTTTTCATCGATGATATAGCTGGTTGGCAGGCCCCGGACGCGCCAGGCGGAAGAGAGTCTTCCCTGTGGATCATTGATGGTGGTAAAGCCAAGATCATTGGCTTCGAGATAGTCACTGACTTCTGCCGCCGGTCCCGACTGCATGGCGACGGTGACGACCTTGTGGTCTTCCGCCAACTGCTCGATTGCCGACGCTTCCAGTTTGCACACCGGGCACCAGGTCGCCCAGAAATGGACCACCACCGGTTCATTTCCGAAGCTTTCCAGATCGACGGGAAGCCCTTCCAGGCTGTTTGCAGAGAGGGGTGGCGCCACGCCCGCCACGAGATCACGGGTCTGCCAAAGATGAATCAGAAACAGTACCAGCAGAAGGCCAGCCAACTGGAAGCCCCAGCTGAGCAGGCGACGGGTCAGAGGCGGCTTTACAGAGTTCTCATGTTTCATTGAACCATTCCAGTGTCAGCCTTTCCCTGTGCCCCAGGTTTGGGGAATTACTCCCGCTCCTCTATCCAGGCAGCCTGAATCGCTTCGAGTATCTTCTCACCGGAGTGGTGCGGGTCATCATCGAACTCATCCAGTTTGATCACCCAATCACGCAGATCGACAAAGTTGACCGTACGTGGATCCACGTCCGGATAGGTTTCGTCGAGTTCGATCGCAATGTTGAGACTATCCACCCATTTCAAACCCATGACAATCTCCCAATCAGTGGTGTTCTGAAACCATATTGATGGTGTATTTCGGTATCTCGATCACCAGGTCTTCATCGCCGACCGTGGCCTGGCAACTGAGTCTCGATTCCGGTTCAAGCCCCCAGGCCTTGTCCAGCATATCCTCTTCCACCTCTTCCGCCTCCTGCAATGAGTCGAAACCTTCGCGCACAATCACGTGACAGGTGGTACAGGCACAGGACTTTTCACAGGCATGTTCGATCTCGATACCGTGTTTCAGTGCGGCATCGCAGATGGTCGTTCCCGGTTCCACATCGATCGCTGCTCCTTCGGGGCAGATCTCTTCGTGAGGTAGAAAGATGACTTGAGGCATACGACTTCCTTTAAACTGCGGAAACTAGGTTTAACTATTGTTCGAACTCGTCGACACTGTGGCCTGACATGGCTTGCTGAATACTCTGATTCATGCGTCTCTCCACGTAAAAGCCACAGCTTTTTTCGAGTTCGGCTATCTGATTCTTGATCTGCTCCTGATCACCATCCTTGCTCACAGTACGCAGGGTTTCGAGGGCAGCTTCCACCTGCTGACGTTCGGTCGCGTCCAGTAACCTCTCCCCATCCTCAGCCAGTGCGGCCTGCAGTGCTTCGATCACCCGTTCCGCTTCGACCTGCTGCTCTCTCAGGCTGCGTGCCTGTTTGTCTTCATCCGCGTGGGCAATGGATTCACGCAGCATGGTTTCGATCTCCTGATCGGTCAAACCGTAGGAGGGCTTGACCTCGATATTGGCCTGCACACCACTGCTCTGTTCGATCGCACTGACACTCAACAAGCCATCGGCGTCGACGGCAAAGGTTACTCGGATGCGCGCCGCGCCGGCAACCATCGGTGGTATACCGCGCAGTTCAAATCGGGCCAGAGAGCGACAGTCCGCAACCAGCTCCCGCTCTCCCTGAACCACATGAATCGCTATCGCCGACTGGCCATCCTTGAAGGTGGTGAATTCCTGGGCCCGGGCTACCGGTATTGTAGTATTTCGGCTGATCAGTTTCTCACTCAGACCGCCCATGGTTTCGATACCGAGCGAGAGCGGGATAACGTCCAGCAGCAGCATCTCATCACCGGGTTTGTTGCCCACCAGGATATCCGCCTGGATTGCGGCACCTACCGCCACCACGCGATCCGGATCGATGTCCACCAAAGGTTGGGTATTGAACAGCTCACCGACTTTTTCCCT
>JAHRHW010000103.1 GCA_019100305.1 Candidatus Thiodiazotropha taylori
GTAGTTGGGTGTTGAGAAGGTCAACAGGGTGTCACCGGTCGGCTTGAGTGGCTCTTCCGGTTGTCACTTCCTGGCTGTTGTTGAGGCGGGTTGTTATGCAATTGGTCTCTGACAAACGGCTGCTGTCACGTCTCCCGTTCCGGACCAACAGCTGGAGCCTGGGTGTGATCAGCATCGCACTGCTGCTGGCGGTGCCGGTGTTGGTGGTGCTCGGCTATCTGTTAGAGCCGGCGGGAGAGGTGTGGGAACATCTGGCGGCCACGGTGCTTCAGGATTATGTGATCAACTCCCTGCTGTTGATGGTTGGCGTTGCGATCGGTGTATTACTGCTCGGCGTCAGTACCGCCTGGCTCACCAGTATGTGCCAGTTTCCCGGTCGTTGGTTGTTTGAGTGGGCACTGCTGCTGCCAATGGCTATACCGGCCTACATCATCGCCTATACCTATACCGGGCTTTTTGATTTTGCCGGTCCGGTACAGACCCTGCTCAGGGAACTCACCGGCTGGGGCTACGGAGACTACTGGTTTCCTGAGATCCGCTCCATAGAGGGTGCCGCGCTGATGCTGGCGCTGGTGCTCTATCCCTATGTCTATCTGCTCTCCAGGGCGGCCTTCATGGGGCAGTCGATCTGTGTACTGGATGTCAGCAGAACCCTCGGCAATGGTCCCTGGCGGACCTTTTTCATGGTCGCCCTGCCACTGGCGAGACCCGCCATAGTGGCCGGTCTCTCCCTGGCGTTGATGGAGACCTTGGCCGATTACGGCACCGTGCAGTACTTTGGTGTTTCGACCTTTACCACCGGGATATTCCGTACCTGGTACGGATTGAACAATGCGGCGGCGGCGGCCCAGCTCTCTGCCATGTTGCTGCTGGTGGTGTTCACTCTGATCCTGATTGAGAAGGGCTCCCGCAGACAGGCGCGCTACCACCACACCACCCAACGACACCAGTCGTTGACACGCTTTCAACTGACCCGCCTGCAATCCTTTATGGCCTTTATGATCTGCTTCGGTGCGCTGTTTTTCGGCTTTTTGCTGCCTGCGGGTCAACTGCTCTGGTGGGCATTGACCACCGCCGAAGAGAGCCTGGATGGCCGTTTTCTTAGTCTGATCACTCACAGTCTGGTACTGGCCGCATCGGCTTCCGGCCTGGCCCTTCTGCTGGCGCTGTTTCTCAGTTACGGTAAACGCCAATATGGCAGTTGGCCGGTGGTGCTGGCGGTACGAACCGCCGGTATGGGCTACGCCATACCGGGTACCGTCATTGCCATCGGCGTGATGATCCCCTTTGCCGCCTTCGACAATGCGCTGGACGATTGGATGCGGGCCCAGTTTGGCTGGTCCACGGGCCTGCTGCTCAGTGGCACCCTGGTGGCGCTGATTTTTGCTTATCTGGTGCGCTTTCTCGCGGTCTCGCTGCAGACGGTGGAAGCGGGGCTGGGCAAGATCCGGCCGACCATGGATGAAGTTGCCCTCTCCATGGGGGTGGGCTCCCGGGAGATCATTCACCGGGTGCATATGCCGATGCTGAAAGGCAGTCTGATGACCGCCCTGCTATTGGTCTTCGTCGATGTATTGAAAGAGTTGCCGGCTACCCTGATACTAAGGCCCTTCAACTACAACACCCTCGCGGTCAGGGCATATGAGCTGGCTTCAGATGAACGGCTGGCGGATGCTTCCTATGCCTCTCTGACCATTGTGGCGGTTGGTATACTGCCTGTGATTTTATTAAGTCGATCCATTACCCGGTCCCGTCATGCCGAACCAACTTAACGTCAAACATGCAAGCGTCAAATATGGTCGTCAGACTGTGGTTGATGATGTCAGTTTCGAACTGGAACGCGGGGTTATTGGCTGTCTGCTGGGGCCCAGTGGTTGTGGCAAGACCAGCCTGCTTCGGGCGATCGCAGGTTTTGAGCCGCTGGCCAAGGGGGAGATCCTGCTGCATGGTCGCTGTGTCTCCCATCCTGGTGAGACCCTGGCACCGGAGAAGCGGCGGGTTGGTATGGTGTTTCAGGATTTTGCGCTCTATCCACATCTGAATATCGAAGACAATATCGCTTTTGGTCTGCGTGGGCAGAGTCAAGTGCAACGAAGAGAGCGGGTCAAATCCCTGTTGGCACTGGTGGGTCTGTCCGGTTCCCAGAAGAAGTATCCCCATCAGCTATCCGGTGGTCAGCAACAGCGGGTGGCACTGGTACGGGCGATGGCACCACAGCCCGATATCCTGCTACTCGACGAACCCTTCTCCGGGCTGGATGTGGAGTTACGGGAACAGCTTGCCCGCGAAGTCAGGGATATCCTGAAGCGTGAGGAGGTTACCGCCATTCTGGTGACCCACGATCAGCTGGAGGCCTTTGCGTTGGCCGATGCCATCGGTGTGCTAGGCGATGGGCGGTTACGCCAGTGGGATAACGGTTACTCCCTCTACCATCGTCCCAATGACCGCTTCGTAGCGGATTTTATCGGCCAGGGTGCGATGATCCCCGGGGAGGTGACTCAGGATGGTGATATTAAGTCAGCGCTGGGTAAGATCCATGGGGAGTTTGTCAAACAACCTGCTGCCGGTGAGAAGGTTGAGTTACTGATACGCCCCGATGACGTAGTGCATGACGACGACAGCGAATTCAAGCTCAGAATCGTCGACAAGGTATTCCAGGGAGCGGAATATCTCTACACCCTGGCGCTTGAGGATGGTACCGAGTTGCTCTGCCTGGTGCAGAGCCACCATGATCACGATGTGGGAGAGATGATCGGTATACGCCTCTATGTGGACCATCTGGTGGCCTTTCCTGTCGTCGCCGATTAGCAACTGATTGCAGATTATCTGGTGTCCGCTTGTGCACGCGAGTTACCACCAATGGTCGCAAATGGAAATCTTGTAACATGCCTATCCCAAGGCCAATTCCTGGATGATTTCTTGTTGCGTAAATAGGCGATCGTTTGCCCTTTCTCTTCTGTTTTTTTTACGCAGCATTAAAGACCGGGTAAGGAGAAAACAAATAATAGGAAAAAACAATAAATATAAAAGTAATAAACGATTTTATCAATTAAATGATCAGGCATAGAGTTAATGCAGGTGATCCCACTCCGGGTGATAAAAACCTGAATAACGAATAAGGAGATGACTATGTCTGAGAACAGATGCCCCTTTCATCATACCGCGGGCGGCGGTACCACCAATCGAGACTGGTGGCCCAATCAACTGCGCCTCGAGATCCTTCGTCAGCACTCACCTGAGTCTGATCCGTTGGGTGAAGAGTTCAATTACGCGGAAGCCTTCAAAAGCCTTGATCTGCAGGCCGTAAAAGCCGACCTTCGCGAGCTGATGACCGACTCTCAGGATTGGTGGCCAGCAGACTTCGGTCACTATGGCCCACTCTTTGTCCGTATGGCCTGGCACAGTGCCGGAACCTATCGCACCAGCGATGGCCGCGGCGGTGGCGGAACCGGCAATCAGCGGTTTGCCCCCGTCAACAGCTGGCCCGACAACGGCAACCTGGATAAGGCGCGGCGCCTGATCTGGCCCGTGAAACAGAAGTATGGACGCAAGATATCCTGGGCCGATCTGATGATTCTGGCTGGCAATGTTGCCCTGGAGAGCATGGGATTCAAGACCTTCGGTTTTGCCGGTGGCCGGCAGGATATCTGGGAGCCGGAAAAAGACATCTACTGGGGCACGGAGCAGGAGTGGCTGGAGGAGAAGCGCTACGCCGGTGATCATGAAGCCCTTGAAAACCCCCTGGCCGCGGTGCAGATGGGATTGATCTATGTAAATCCGGAAGGTCCAAACGGTAATCCCGATCCGCTGGCGGCGGCCAAGGACATTCGGGAGACCTTCGCCCGTATGGCGATGAATGATGAAGAGACCGTGGCACTGATCGCCGGTGGACACACATTCGGAAAAACCCATGGTGCTGGTGATGCGGCTCTGGTTGGGCCGGAGCCGGAAGCGGCACCGATCGAAGCTCAGGGATTCGGTTGGCAGAGCAGTCATGGTTCGGGAAAGGCAGGAGATACCATCACCAGTGGCCTGGAAGTCACCTGGACCTCCACACCAACCCAGTGGAGTAACAATTTTTTCTGGAACCTGTTTGGCTATGAGTGGGAACTGAGTAAGAGTCCGGCCGGTGCCCACCAGTGGATACCCAAACATGGTGCAGGACAGGGCTCGGTGCCGGATGCCCATGATCCGGAGCGTCGTCATGTTCCGAAGATGCTGACCACGGATCTGGCGCTAAGGTTCGATCCCGACTATGAGAAGATCTCACGTCGCTTCTACGAGCATCCTGATGAGTTTGCCGATGCCTTCGCCCGGGCCTGGTTCAAATTGACCCACCGGGATATGGGGCCGAGAAGTCGTTATCTCGGGGTGGAGGTTCCGTCTGAGGAGTTGATTTGGCAGGATCCGATACCTGCGGTCGATCATGAGTTGATCGATGAGCAGGAGATCGGCCGGCTTAAGGCCGCGATTCTGGAAACGGAATGCTCCATTTCCGAGTTGGTGACAACCGCCTGGGCGTCCGCCTCGACCTTCCGTGGTTCCGATATGCGCGGAGGCGCCAATGGGGCGCGGATCCGACTGGCGCCGCAGAAGGATTGGCCGGTCAACCAGCCGGATCAGTTGAGCCGGGTATTGAGTGTCTTGGAAGCGGTTCGCAGTGAGTTTGATAAAACGGTGTCGATGGCCGACATGATCGTGCTGGCCGGTTGTGCCGCCGTTGAAGAGGCTGCCAGGCGGGCTGGGCATGAGGTCACCGTGCCGTTCACCCCGGGACGGATGGATGCCACCCAGGAGCAGACCGATGTGGAGTCGATGGCCGTGCTTGAACCGGAGGCCGATGGTTTCCGCAACTACCGCAAAGCCAGATACTCGGTTTCACCTGAAGAGATGTTGTTGGATAAAGCCCAGCTCTTGACCCTGACGCCCCCTGAGATGACGGTACTGGTTGGTGGCTTGCGGGCCCTCAACAGCAACTACGAGCAGAGTAGCCATGGTCTGTTTACCGATCGCCCGGAAGTTCTGACCAATGACTTCTTTGTCAATCTGCTGGATATGCAGACTGAATGGCAGCCGGTCAGCGGAGAGGATAATCTGTTTGAAGGCCGGGATCGTGTCAGCGGGGAGGTTAGATGGAGCGCCACCCGGGTCGACCTGGTGTTCGGTTCAAATTCTGAGCTGCGGGCGTTGGCGGAAGTCTATGCAGCAGACGATTCAGCGAAGAAGTTTGTGGATGACTTCGTTTCCGCCTGGAACAAAGTCATGACCCTGGATCGATTCGATCTTAATTAAAAAATCAAACCCACCCAGGCCTGGGTAAACCGGCCTGGGTGTTACTCTATAGCTTTCAGCCACCCAATAAGGCCGCAGTCTCTTTTTTTCGTTTTACCGGTGAATGGCGGCGGGGCTTTGCGGCCTGATCGGACGCTTTAAGCCGGTTGTGTTTACGCTGGTTCTGGCCCTTTTGCTGATCTTTGTTGGTATCTCGTGTCGCTGATTGATGAGATTTTCCGCTTGATCCTTTTTTGCCATCTCTTGAGCGATGGTTACTGCCAGCTGCTTTTCTATTGGTATTGCGAGGATTGTTGTTTCTCTGATTTTGGATAGGTTCCGCTTTAATGTTCGGATCCGGTTCATAACCTTCAACGATTACTTGTGGAATCCTGCCTTTCACAAGGCGTTCGATATCCTTCAGCAATTTGTGCTCATCGACGCAGACCAGGGAGATGGCTTCACCTTCATTACCGGCACGACCGGTACGACCGATACGGTGCACGTAATCCTCAGGCACGTTGGGTAGCTCGTAGTTCACTACGTGGGGGAGCTGGTCGATGTCCAGGCCGCGGGCTGCAATGTCGGTTGCCACCAATACCCGAACCTTGCCTTCTTTGAATCCGGCCAGTGCACGGGTTCGTGCACCCTGGCTTTTGTTGCCATGGATTGCCGCAGCGGCAAGGCCGTCTCTTTCCAGCTGCTGAGCCAGACGATTTGCCCCATGCTTGGTACGGGTGAAGACCAATACCTGTCGCCAGTTACCGGAGCCGATCATGTGGCTGAGCATCTCCCGTTTACGGCGTTTGTCGACAGGGTGAATCACCTGTTTGATTCGCTCAGCGGTAGTGTTTCGACGGGCGACTTCAATCAGTTCGGGATGATCCAGCAGCTGTCCGGCCAGTTTCTTGATCTCATTGGAGAAGGTTGCTGAAAAGAGCAGGTTCTGTCTTGTGCCATTGACAGGCAGCAGTGACAGCACCTTGCGTATGTCATGGATAAAGCCCATGTCCAGCATTCGGTCCGCTTCATCCAGCACCAGTACCTCAACCCGGGAAAGATCGACTGTGCCTTGCGAGGCGTGATCAAGAAGCCGGCCTGGCGTGGCGATCAGGATATCGACACCCTGGCGCAACTTAGCGATCTGAGGATTGATCTTGACCCCACCAAAGATGACGGTGGAGCGCAGTGATGTATGCCGGCCGTAGGTATCGACACTCTCCCCGACCTGGGCGGCCAACTCCCTGGTGGGCGTTAATACCAGAGCACGTACCGGACGTTTGCCTTTGCTGGACGGTCTATCCGCAAGCCTTTGCAGGAGCGGAAGCGTGAAACCGGCCGTTTTTCCCGTACCGGTTTGTGCACCGGCCATGACATCTTTACCTGACAGGATAACCGGAATTGCCTTACGCTGAATTGGGGTGGGTTCTGTATAACCCTGCTCACCAACGGCGCGCAGGAGATCGGCCGACAGACCGAGACTATCGAATGACATAAAAATTCTACTCCGTAACCGCCTGATCATTGATGCTATGCATCCAGGTCAAGTGGCCACATTCAATAAATATAGGTATTCCAGAGAGGAGTCTTCCTTCCCGGCGACAGCAATGCTGGCGGGAGCCGGTCGGCTGGAAAGTATCTGATAACTAAGCGGGAGGCTCTGTTCCCGAAAGGGGAGAAGCGAACGGCTGTAGGTAATCCGAGCGATCGTAATATCGCTATGAGCGCTCACCGGTCAAGCGCGAGATGCCGACTATACCATGTTTTGAGTGAGAAAACAGTTTGCAGATGAGTCCATCTGCCTGATGTGTGTTTTCTTCATATTCCGGGTTCACAGTTTCGACCTTAACGTATGTCGTCTAGGTAACGGCAACTGGATCTTGGTAAAAAGTATGTTTATGCTTTTGTCCTGAGCTGTAACGCTTCAATGGAATGATGTATTAGGCAGGGAGTGCTCGATCGATCCGCCACCTTCCTTTAAACCTGAATCCTTTCTATAGCCGAAACGTCTCGGATGGACGTGCTTGCGTTTGGTTTGAGGAACATCTTCCACTGTTTAATCCGCCCTGATCGAGGCAGGGTCGTGAGTATCTGAATTACCTGTGAGTTGTTGGAGTAGTAAATGAATGGACTCTTTCTTCGGGCTCTACTGGGCGCCGGCCTGGTTCTGCTGTTTGCCGGGCTGCTGCAGGCTGAGCCGTCGGTTCCGCTTAAAGATTATGTCTATCAGGATGATCCGGCCTACGCCTATCGGTTGATCGAAGAGCATCCGGGAGAGGCGTATGATGTCTACTCTCTGCAAATGATCTCGCAGAATTGGCGCTCCGAAGAGGAGGTGACGCCGACACTTTGGGATCATTGGCTGACGCTCATCGTGCCTCATCAAATAAACAGCACAACAGCGCATCTGACCCTACTCGGCGGAGGGGCCACCGATTCACCACCTTCTGTCGATAGCTTTGATCAGTTTTTGCCTTTGTCGACCGCAAGCGGAAGTATTCAGGTCATCATCAGTCAGGTGCTTGGTCACCCGTTGAAGTTCAAGGAGCTGGATCAACCACTCGCAGAGGATGCGCTGGTCGCCTACAGCTGGCGAAAAAGTATGCAGACTGGTGATCCCACCTGGTCGGCGTTTCTGCCGATGACCAAGGCCAGTGTTCGTGCCATGGATGCGACACAGACGTTTGTTGCCGACGCCCTGGGTCTGGTGGTGGATGATTTCATCGTTAACGGGTTTTCCAAATATGGCGCCATCGCCTGGCTGACGGCAGCGATCGATCCCCGGGTTGTTGCTGTGGCGCCTGGGGTGTTCAATGTGCTGCGCCTGGCCGATCAGTTCGAGCGCCACTACAACAGCTACGGATTCTACTCAGATACCCTGGCAGTTTATGAGCAGAACGGCATCCTGAAAAATCTCCGATCCCCGGAAGGCAAATTGCTGCAGCAGCTGGTCGATCCGATCAGCTACAAACAGGCGCTGACCATGCCCCATCTGTTGCTCAGCGCCACCGGTGACGAGTACTTTCTACCGGATGCCTCGGAAGCCTATATCCATGACATACCGGGTGAGACGCTGCAGCGTATTGTTCCGAACACCAACCACTCGGTTGAGAATAAACTGGAGGAGATGATCCAGGGATTGGTCGCCTGGAATCAGATGCAGCTCAACGGGATTGCAAGACCAGTCATCGAGTGGCAGCTGAGCACATCCGGCGAGTTGATCGTAAGCAGCGATCAGACTCCGCTGGTGGCAAAACTTTGGCAGGCGAATAATCCCGATGGCCGGGACTTTCGCCAGGAGACTCTGGGTGACCAGGCGTGGCGTGGAAGCATCATCGAAGCCACGCAGGATGGCGATTACCGTGTCAGCGTTGCCAAACCGGAAACCGGATGGACAGCCTACCTGGTGGAATTGACCTATCCGGGCATAGCTGGCATTCCCCAAGTCTATACCACCTCAGTATTTGTCACACCGGACGAACACCCCTTCGAAGTGGAGGACCCCCTGGACAGTCCGAAAGCCATTTACTACTGGCAGGAGCAGCTCAACCAGGCCATGGTCGGCGCCCCGCTGGAATACGATCTACCCGCACTGCAGGCGATGTTGCCGTTTCAGGTGTTCGGCGATTACATCCGGGATATACAGACTCTGAGCGGTTATCTCAACACGCCTGGACCTGAGCGTAACTGTATCGCCGCCAGGTTGAGTGTCGAAGCGGATCAGCAGGGTTGGTATACCACCCTCTATGCCTATGAGGATCAAAACTTCAAATTCTGGCAGATCTATGAATTGGCAGAGCACCTATACGCGACAGATCAGCCACGCCTCGCCGGAGGAGTCTGTCAGTTGTTGACTCAACATTGAAACTAAACTTCGAAAACGCTTAGCGGGCTGCTTGCAGGATTGATCAAACAAGCCCTAAACAAGCGTCTCAAGGTTGTTTTGGATGTGTGCTCTAGTGATCTTCTCCAGGGCATCCAGTGGGGCAGGTGTGGCTTGAGGATTTCGGTAGACCGCCAGTTCCACCGGCTGAAGTTTCGGCAGACCCGCGATAGGGGCCCTATGTCTTTTGGAGAGACGAGCGGTAACTCCCAAACCGGCATCCACGGCGGCCAGAAGTCCTGGCAGGCTTGGGCTTGTGTAGACGATTCTCCAGCTCATCGACGCCTTCTCCAAGGCATTGATTACCCGATCACGAAACACACAGGGCGGTTCGAATAGGACCAGCTTCAAAGGTCGATCCTCGGGCTCAATCAACGGTTCAGGGACAATCCAGGAGAGTTGGAGTTTTCCCAGCGAGTCACCCCCGTCGCCCCGCTCCTGAAAAGCGACGGCAAGATCGAGTTTGCCCATGGCGATCTCCTGTTTCAGTTCACAACTCGGATTGACCCGAACGTCGAGCCGCACCCCCGGGTGACTATCGGCAAACCGGGCCAGTACAGCAGCCAGACCTCGATCGGCAAAATCCTGTGTTACCCCAAAGCGGATCTGCCCCTGCAGAGGAATCGGTTTCAATGCGGCAGCGGCCTCATCGTTCAGTGAAAGAATCCGCCGGGCATAGTTGAGCAGTAACTCTCCGGGTTCGGTGAGCAGCTGTCGCCGACCGGCTTTGCGAAACAGTTTCGAGCCACTCTGCGCCTCCAGGCGCTTCATCTGCAGGCTGATGGCCGACTGGGTCTTGTGCAGATGCCGTCCGGCTTTGGCAAACCCGCCCAGGTCCGTAATGGCGACGAAGGTTCTCAGCAGGTCGATATCGAGATTGTTAAGCATAACAAATAGATTAGCATCTTAAATGAATAATATAAAAAAGATTCAATTTATTTATCAATAAGAGCAGGCTATCTTGACTGGCAAATGGACAAAAGGAGAAACAACATGCCAGTGATCAAGATTCAACACAGCGGTGAGCCGTTATCCAACGATACCTGCGCCATGCTTCAGAGGCAGGTGACCGGGCTGATCAATCGGGTGTTGGGAAAAGCGGTTCCGGTTACCGCAGTCCTGATCAACGCACTGCCGGCACAGCAGTGGTCGGTGGGGGGGGAAGCCATCACTCAGCACCGATCGGCATTGATGGAGATCTACATCACTTCAGCCACCAACAGCGCGGATGAAAAACAACAGATGATCAGAGAAGCCTATTCACTGCTGGAAACCAACTTGGGTCCCCTGGTTGAAGCGAGTTATGTGGTGATTCAAGAGTTGGCGCCAACCAATTGGGGATTTTCCGGGATGACCCAGGAGGAACGCCGTCGCGCAAAGGCCCAATCATGATTGGCCATCCATATCAGTTACCACGGCGTTTGGAAGATGGTTCGATTGATCTGGCGTTCTACAAAAATCGGGCGCTCGAGCTACGCTCGAATGATCTCATTGATCTGCTTGGAAGGCTGGTGAATCTTTTCAGAGGATCGGTCAGCAGCTGAACAACCGGTGGATGGCATCCAATCCCTCTTGCACCAGCTCATCCAGCTCTTCCGGGTCGTCGTCATGCTCATAGGCCAGCATGGAGTAGACCGATAGGGACTTCAGTGCCAGGGCGATTTTTTCAACGTCGGGTAAGTTGAGCTCCACCCCGTCTCTCAGTCTGCAATCCTCACTCATTGTTAAAACCCTCATGCTGGCATGGATTTATAGATCGGATGGTCTTCCAGGATCAGCAGGCTGTCAACCGAGATGTGTCATTGATTGATTTCAGTCAACAAAGCACTCTGTATGCATTGAGGGCTGTTTTATGAGATGAATGGGGCCTTGGATGCCTCACAGGGTCTGTTCGGTGACATCAACGTAGAGCTTAATCCGCTGACCAGGCTGCAGATATTTACCCTTGATGGTGTTCCAGCGCTTAAGGTCCGCAACCGAGACCTTGAATCTCTGAGCGATTCTGGAGAGGGAGTCTCCCCGTCTGACCTTGTAGTGCAATCGGCTCTGAGTGCCGCTGGGTTGTAGATCCAGTAGGGAGGCGCTGGTTTGGCTGCGGGCGGTCCAGATGACCAGGGTCTGACCCGTTTTCAGCGGGTCGCCTGGGGCCATGCCGTTCCAGGCGGCCAGCTTTTTGTAGCTCACATTATGCGCTCTGGCGATGGTCCAGAGGCTATCTCCGGATTGAACCCGGTAGTGCTTCTTGACCCCTTTTCTGGAGCGATTTTGAATGGCCGCCTTGCGCTGGTCCTGGGCATAGACATAGTGATCGATATTTTTGCTCGAGACCGGAATCAGCAGGTGTTTGCCGGCGCGAATCTTATTGCCTCGCAGTTTGTTGACCTGCCTGATGAGTTTGGCAGTGGTGCCATGTCGACTGGCAATCACGCTCAGAGAGTCGCCAGACTTGATTTTGTAGCGTTTCCAGGTGAGCCGCTTCTCCTGGGGCAGGGCGGTGAGCTTCTGTTTGAACGGTGCTACCCGGTCGAGGGGCAGGGTCAGCTTATGGGGGCCGTCCGGATCGGTGGCCCAGCGGTTGAAGCCTG
>JAHRHW010000104.1 GCA_019100305.1 Candidatus Thiodiazotropha taylori
CAAACACAGCCCGCCTTGCCGTCATGGCAAAAAAATCGAGGCCATCCAGGTAGAGATCGCAATCCTGTAAAAACGCTTCTGCCTGATCCGCTTTAACCCCCTCTGGAAATGGCCTGATATTCAGCTGCGGATTGATTGCCAGAGCGGCATCGATCATGGTATCGAGTTTGGGTTTACCGACTGTGTTGAGATTTGCTCCTGTTTGACGATTGAAGTTTTCAACCGCAAAGCTGTCGAAATCGGCCAGATTGAATCGTCCTACTCCAAGCCGGGTCAGGGTAAGTAGGTGGCTGCCACCCACCCCTCCCAGGCCTGCGATGGCGACTCGGGCATTCGATAATTGCTGCTGCTCTGCTTCTGTAAGCCAGCCGATATTCCTTGAAAACGCCAGTTGATAATCAAAACTTTTCATTCGAGTGCAATTGCGGATTGTTGTCAGGGAATTGCCAGGGCTGTTGCGCAAGATTCTGTTTGATTAAATCGTAGAGGAGCCTGATGTCATCAGGCATGTTACTGGTCAGCTCACTGCTTGGCAGCTCAAACAGTGCACGTTTGCCATGCAGTTCAAAGTTATCACTGATTTTGTGGAAGCGGAGTCCGTAACGATTCAGGTGGCGTTGCAGTCTGGGTTCCATCACCACCAACACCAACTTCAGCCGACATAGATCGACCAAGGCGATCGACGACAGGTAGAGACCGATGGCAATGTTGGGAAAATTACGCCGCTCCTCTTCAGTATAGATTTTATTTGTGCTGTGGCTTTCCAGGATAAACGGTTTACCCGCTTCGTTGGCCCTGCGCCGAAAATGGAGTGGCACAGCCAATCGCGAGATTTCACCGATATCCGCAGGCGGGATTTGCAACAGGCGTTCGCTCTCAATGTTGGGGATCTGGTGCAACTGATAGGGCAGGTAGCGATCAGCTCTGTCCGCTGACGGGACCACCAACCTGACACAACCTGCTACATCGCCACTACGGATATGTTCAAGCAGGCAGTGATGGGAATACTCATCACAATGGTCGGTTTCAAGTCGGCTGCTGCTGGACGGTTCCCAGCCTAACTCTTCTGCATAGACTTTGTAGCGGATGCTGTAACTGAAGCGCTTTTGATGTCGGGAAGCGGCGTAGCGGGGATTGAAAAACTGAAAGAAATTTTGTGCCAGCCTCTCCATGTCTCTCTCCATAGCATTCCCGATCTGTACTCTGTTGCAGAATCGATTGAAGGTGGATCTTGTTGGCCAATACACTTGATCTTTATGGGATCAAGAGGGCAGGGATGTGAGGCTTGTGAGTCGGCTGAAACACCAACCTGATACGCAGTAAATTATTCCTTTATTCTAATATTCTGCTACCGGTGTCTGCGCCTGACATAACCGAACATCCGATGACTGGTCTTTGTCAATCGATTTAACTGATCTAGCACAACAAATATAGAACAATTTACAGAATTCTTCGTGGGGGCAGGCGTAAAACCATGTAGAATGGCTGGCTTAATTTGTCGTGGTTCTGCTTTTGATTATCGAGCCCTCCCGATTGGTGGAACCTGTCGGCGTTGTTTGTGTGGATACTATGGATGGGTCTTTTGACCTGGATCACCGATTGCTTGTTTAGCGATCAAGTAATTCAGGCGACAAGCGACATAGTCATAGCCACGATGATGTGGGATCGAACGGAATGACCAGCTTTGAGAAAATGTACATTACGATCAGTGAATCATTAGGCATATATACTAAAGATCAACTCTACGAGTTGTTCACGACCAAGGAACATGGTCTGCCAATCTCCGGACACCGGGCTACCATCATTCAGAGCCGGGTGTTTTTTTTCTGTGTTGTGTTTGCGGTACTGGTGCCGGCCTGGTCGATCATCGATCTGCTTTTTCTGCCCAGTGCCCTGTGGGGCGGTCTGCTGACGATCAGAGCGGTATCCGGAATGGTTTTCGCCATGCTGGCCTGGTTGTCCCGTCGTGAGCCGACCATCAAGCGGGCGCGTCTGTTATTTGCCGGTATGCTTGCCGTAACACCGCTTTTCTATCTCGCTTCCGGTTATTGGATTGAGGATTATCCGCTCACCAGTCAGGAGCAGATCATTGCCGGGCTATACGGCTTGCTGCCGTTTGTTATGGTGGCTGGATTAACGCTTTTCCCATTGACCCTGGTTGAGTTCCTGGCCTATGCCGTGCCGCTGTTTCTGATTACACTGGTTTCTGCGTTTCCCGGCAGTGAAGCGGAAATATCCCAGGCGGTTTCCACCATGTGGCTGCTGATTCTGATCCTCGGGGTTGCCCTGTTCTCCTCCTTGACCCAGCTGCGTTACATGCTCTCTCAGGTCAGTCGCGCCAGTTACGATGTGCTCACCGGCATGCTTACCCGGCGTGCCGGTATAGAAGTTCTGGATCTGCAGTTCAGGCTGGCTTCCATGGGAGGCAGTTCGATGTCAATCCTCTACTTTGATCTGGATAACTTCAAAGCGGTAAACGATACCTACGGACACGATATCGGCGACAAGGTGCTTAAGACTGCATCAGAACAGATTTGCAATTGTGTGCGTAAAGGGGACAGTGTGATTCGCTGGGGTGGTGAGGAGTTTGTTGTGGTATTGCCGACCGCTGATCCCAGGGAAGCGAATGAGGTTGTGAGTCGAATCATGACGGCAGGCGTTGGCGATCGTCCTGAAGGTGGACCGGTGACCGCAAGTATCGGCGTGGCTGAAGTACAGGAAGACAATGTAAAAGACTGGAAGGCACAGATTGAACTGGCTGATCATCGTATGTATAGCGCCAAGACCAATGGTCGTGCCAGATCTGTCGGTGTCGATGGTAATGCCATGCTCTGGACCTCGAAGAATCAGGCCGAGGACGCCACTGCTTGAATCTTTACTGCCTACTCCCTGCCTTCAAGCAGTACGCCTTGTTTGATTTTGTCGCTCGGGTGGACAATGATCCGTTCACCTGGGCTTAGCCCTTCAGTCACCTCCGCTTCAAATCCGGTACGATAGCCGATCGTGATCTGGCGCTGTTCTGCCATACCATCCTGCTCGATGAAGACGGACCACTGCTTGCCGTCCCGAAACAGTGCGGTGAGCGGTATTTTCATTATCTGTTTACCTCGCCATAGCACTATTCTTGCGTCCACTTGATAGCCGTGAGCGATGCGATTCCACTCTGTATGTGGTGAAGTGAAATCGATGATCACATTGACCCGCTGCTCCTCAATGCCAAGAGCCGAAACCTTGGTGAAGCCGAAGGGCTCAACCCGCCTTACCACACCCTTGAGTGTTCGATCACCCCCCCAGTTTTCGATGTGGACCTGTTGACCCGGTTCCACCTTGATGGCATCGGAGGAGAGTAGATCAGCCACAATCTCCAGTTTGTCCGGGTCACCAATCTCCAGTAGGGGCTCGCCGGCACTGACTACCCCCTCACTCTTATGCTGGATCTTCAGGATCCGGCCATTAACGGGTGCACGAATTGGTACACATTGGCACGCCTCTGCGTTGCTACGAGGTTCCGTGGGAGAGATCAATTGGGCATTGGCGCGGTCTAATTCTGCCTGTCTCGCCTGACGATTGGCGACCGCGGTCTCCAATGCTGCCTGGCGGGTCTGATAGGTCCTTTGCACGGATTCCAGCTCTCTTGCTGAGATCACAGCCTCTTCATGCAGTCGACGGGATCGGTTGAGTTCACTGAGTGCAAAATCGAGTTCAACCCGGGCCTCCTTCACTGCCGCTTCCGCCAGAATCCGGTTGGCTTCGGCTGCACGGATATCGGCCCGGGCCTGGGCTTCGCTACGTGGATCGAGCAGGGTTGGATCGATGGGTTCGATCTCGGCCAACAGGGTCTCATTGGCAACCACCCGATCGCCGACTTCCGCTTCGATGCGCATCGCCCGCCCACTGATCGGTGCGGAGAGGGTAAACACATCCCTGACCCGGGTCTCTCCCTCTTCATCGATCGTCACAACCAGTTCACCCGGTTGCAGAGTCAGCAGATCAACCGCAATCGGTTTCGGCTGGAAGGCCCAGACCAGTGACGCCAGGACAAGCAGACTCACCAAACCCCAAATCAAGATACGTTTCCAATGTGCGCTCATAATCACTCACGAGTTTTCAATACGGCAATCAAATCGAGATGGTCAAGTCGCCTTCGGACCACAGCTGCGGAGAGAGCGGTTGCACCCAACGTAACCAGCACTGCGGTTGCATCCGTGGCGGCCTTGATGACCAGTGGAATTCGAAACAGCTCGGTGTTCATGGCATTGGTCATCAGCCATCCGAGACCATGCCCCATCAGGCAGCCCAGCGGCAGTCCAACCAGAATCAGCAGCGCGGCCTCACCCAACAGAATGTAAGAGATTTCACCGGAGTGGAAGCCCAGTACCCGCAGGGTGGCCAGCTCCCGTCCCCGCTCCGAAAGGGCGATCCGGGTGCTGTTGTAGACCACGCCAAATCCCAGTGCGCAGGCAAAGGCGGCAAAAAAGGAGATATAGACCATCAACATTTCAGCCATGGTCTCGTTGAACTCCTCCACGGCGGCATCCTTGAGGGTCACAGCGGAGACTCTGGGCAGCGATTTCAAGCTGCGATAGAGCTGGCTCAGCTGGTTCTTATCCACCAGCAGGTTGATCGCCTCAAGACTGGCGCTCTCTCCCATCAATCGGTTGAAGGCCTGGATATGCAGATAGGCCGGCATTCCCATGTAGGTCTCGAACAGGCGTACCACCGGTATCAATGCCTTGGGCTGTTTCCCTTCCAGCACTTCAACCCAGACGGAATCACCGATCTGGACGTCCAGCTTCTCAGCCAGTCGGGTAGAGAGAATCAGGCCTTCCGGAGGTACGCTGACGACTTCTCCCTGAGCATCATAGATGCGCTGCAGTTTTGGATTGTCGGTGATTCCCTCGATGCCGCCACGGTGGCTGAGGTGTCCCGCCTTTAGATCAGCACTCTTGCTTCTCATCGGTTCGGCCGCCAATACGCCGGGTAGGCGGCGGATCTCACGCAGTGTCTGATCCGATTGGCTCTCGACCAGCCCGACAGTCATGTCCTGGCGCTGCGTCTGGTGGAACTGAACCTCGATGATCTCTTCAATGGCATCGATCCACTGCAGCGCCATTACCATCACGGATACCGACAGGGCGATGCCGATACTGGTCAGCAGTGACCTCCACGGTGAGCGCATGATCTGCCGCAGTATGATCCGGGTCGGTTGATCGAGCCACAAACCGAAGCGGCTTTGAGAGAAGCGGCTGCTGCGATACATGGGTGGCGCCGGTGGGCTCATCGCTTCGGCCGGTGGCAGCGTGGCTGCATGTCTTACGGCACCCAGTGAGCCTGCCAGGGCAGCGATCAGACTGACCGCTGCGCCGATGGCGAAGACACCTGGATCGGGACGGAAAATCAGTAGTGGGAAGCGAAACAGATCGGCGTAGATTTCGGTGTTGACCCGACCCAGCCAAGCGCCCAGCAGCCAGCCCAGCACAATACCGACGCCACACATCGCCATGACCATCTTGGTGTAGTGCCAGGCGACCTGCCAGTTGCTGTAGCCGAAGGCCTTCATCAGACCGATTTCGCTCCGGTCGGTGGCGATCAGGCGGCTCATGACCATATTGCCGAGAAATGCGGCGACCGCCAGAAAGATGGTGGGGAGAATGGTCGACATGGTTTTAAGCTGTTCGATCTCATTCATCAGAAACCAGTTTGAAATCTGGTTTTTGCGGGCGATCGCGCCGTGGCTGCCGTAGCTTTCGAGAAGTCGATCAAGCTTGACGATAATCTGCTCCGGGCTGCTGTCATGCAGCAGTCCCAGACTGACCTCGTTGAAGGCCCCCTCAAGATCGTAAGCGGCAGCCAGGGCTTCCCGGCCCATCCACATCACTCCGAAACGTTTGTCATCAGGCATCAGGGCGCCTGGGCCCATGCTGTAGATGAATTCAGGGGAGAGGGCGATGCCGACCACGGTGAGGCTACGCTGGTTGCCGTTCATCAGAGCCTTGAACTGATCGCCGGGCTGCAGATCGTGGGCTTCGGCAAACGGTTCGTTGAGCACCACCTCATCCGGGTGGCCCAGGCTGACCAGCCGGCCCGATCTCAGAACCAGATTGTTGAGCAGCGGCTCTCCCTGTTCGGGAATGGAGACCAGTTGGCCAATCACCGGCTCCTCGAACCCTTCGATGGAGAGGGTGGCCATCTGCTTGATTCTGTCCTCCACCGAGCGGACCCCGGGTAGTGCGCTGATCTGATTGACCAGTCGGTGTGGCGCGCGCTTGACCGTGGCAAAGACATCGGCAAAACGCTGTCTTTCGTAATAGGCGGTGGCAGTCTGTTGCAGGGCCTGCAAGGCTGACAGGGACATCACCAGAACCGCCACACCGGAGGCGATCACCACCGCAATCGCCAATACCTGTCCCTTCAGCTTCCACAGGTTGCGTATCAGTTTAAGATTCAGGGCACTCATGATTCTCTCACCAACTCAACTCATGCGCCCCTTTTCGGAGGCTGTTTTCCTGATAATCCGCAACGTGCCCGTCGGCAAAGTGCAGTACCCGGTCCGCCATCTCACCGATGACACTGTTGTGGGTGATCACCGCGGTGGTGGTTCCCATCTCCTGGTTGACCCTTTCAATCGCCTCCAGCACCAGGATGCCGGTCTGGCTATCGAGAGCCCCGGTGGGTTCGTCGCACAGCAGGATGTCCGGTCGTTTGGCGATCGCCCGGGCGATCGCCACCCGCTGCTGTTCACCGCCCGAGAGTTGGGCGGGAAAGTGGTCGAGCCGTTCCGCCAGGCCGACCAGAGCGAGGGCTTCTGCAGGGTCCATGGCACGCTTGGCGATCTCGGTAACCAGTGAGACATTTTCCCGTGCGGTGAGACTGGGGATCAGGTTATAGAACTGAAACACAAAGCCCACATGGTCACGACGGTATCGGGTCAGGGTGGATTCATCATCGGCGCTGATCCGCATGTCGCGAAAGGTCACTTCGCCGCTACTCGGGCTGTCGAGACCGCCGAGGATATTGAGCAGGGTCGATTTACCGCTGCCGGAAGGGCCCAGCAGGACCACCAACTCCCCCTCGCGCAACTCAAGGTCGACGCCACGCAGGGCGTGCACGTCAACACTGCCTGTGTGATAGACCTTGGTCAGCCCCTGACCTTGCAGGGTGATATCCGGGATTGAGCTGGAATCTGAATCAGACACGACTTACTCCATGTCCTGAAAGTATAGCTCAGCAATGGGTTGGTCGATGACCGGGTGGGCGCCCTTCAGCCCCAGCCTGCAGCAGGTATTTCGATGCGGTGTTCAGTTAGCGCTTTTGTCCTCAATGACGTTTTGCTCCTGCTTCGGTTTTCGCCAGGCGGCAAACAGCAGGGTGAGCAGGCCGAGTATCAGTTCATCGGCAAACGGGATCAGATCGGGAATTACCAGATCGAGCAGAAACAGTGTGCCGGTAAGCAGAAACAGCTGGCGGAAACGCAGCCGGTCTGCAAACTTGAGAATGGCAGCAATGATCGGTACCGAGTGCATAGGCGTTACCCGAATGTATGGGGAGTTTGAATATAAGGCAGTCTGTTCCACATCCGGGTTCAATACTCTAACGATTGAGTTGAGTTGTCGAGTTCGCCGGTCCCTATTCACGCTCTATGGACAGAGTTTGTTGGCAGATCGCTGCCTGAGTGTAGGGGTATTACTACCCTCTAAAAGTAGGGTATCACCCCATAATAAAAAAACATGACCCTTGTTAGGGTTTTATTACTGTTTCACAAAAAGTAACAAACTCGCTTTGGAGTCCGATGGGTAGTGAATTGATCACTGGGATTCCGGGGGAAAGCGGTGAGACAAGTGAGGATGGATGGGGTGGTCTGTGTCGTACAGACAACAATAAGAAGGGATTGGCGTGATCGACATACTCTCAGGCAGTATGTATGTCGATCACGGATAATTCCCATGGCATCTCCTGCAGCATGAACGATTTGGTTTAGCCTCAAACTGCCCGACCAGATTGACCGGGCTGTGATTTTAACACCGGGTACCTGTATGCCTTGATTTGTCTTTGCCAAGAGACGCCTCCTCTCCATCTAGTTTAGAGACCGCAACGATCACCTCCGCACCAGGTCGATTGTCGCTGGTGAATGCCGGGTTGCTGATCATTGTTATCTGAAGGGTATTTTTCAATGGTACTCAACACATCAGGCCTGGTCGCTTAGCCTTCTAATGGGAGAATTCGATGAGTCAGAATCTTATGAACCTGCATCGTTATGCGATGTGCCTGCTGTTGCTGATGGGGGGATTTACAGTCAGCAATCAAGCCGAGGCGGTACCGGCCTTTGCCCGTCAGACTAGCATGCCTTGCACAGCCTGCCATTTTCAGCAATTTCCAGCACTGAACTCGTTTGGCCGCTCTTTCAGATCCGGTGGTTATACCCTGACCGGTGGGCAGGGGATGATCGAAGGGGACGACATCTCCCTGCCTTTGATGCTCAACGCCTCTGTGATCACCAAGCTCAGATATCAGAAGACCAACGGCAACACAGATGAAGGATCCGATCATGGTCAGATTGAATGGCCGGATGAGGCGGCCCTGCTGGTCGGTGGTAAGCTTGCCAAGGATGCAGGCTTTCTGATGGAGCTCGGGCTGACCGACGCCAACTCCTTCCTCTCCACCAAGGTTCACTTCAATGTGGCGAAAGCCGGTGCAACCCAGTTGAGCGCGATTGCTTTCTCCACCGATGGACTGGGCTCGGCTTACGGTTTCGAGCTGCTCAATACAGGAGCGCAACGTTCGCAACGTCCAATTGAAGAGCGCAAAGGCTTCAGTGCCGCTCAGGCACTCGGTCTGGGAAGCGGTGAAGCGACCGGTATCGCCCTGGTCGCGTCCGGACACAACTATTTCGTCAACTACACCCCCTGGACGCCGGGTTGGGAAGAGAACAACATGACCGTGAAACCTTCCGGTCTGGCCCACTATATCCGGGCGGCCTATACCCCGTTCATCGGTGGTTGGGACACCGGTTTCGGCATTCAGCTCTGGACCGGTGATGCAGAAACCAGGAATCACGGTGAGGATACTGTCATCCCGACCGATGGCTGGGTCATCGATGCGCAGGCGCAGGGCAATGTGGGGAATATGCCTCTGGGTGTTTATGGCAGCTATGGTCAATGCGAAGGCACAGATGCCGCCAATAGCGGCTTGACCCATTTTGCCGACAGCGGTTTTTGTAATGGTGCGGATGATGCGGACTCATTTGCCATCCTTGGGCAACTGGGACTGCTGCCGAACAAGGCAAATGTGTTTCTCGCCTATCGGACTTTGGATGACGGCTCGGATAACGACAACAAGTTCAATGCCACAACCGTTGGTGGCAACTACATGTTCTCGCAAAACATCCGTTTCGAACTCTACTATGTCAAAGAGAGTGGCAGTGGTATCGATTCGCGTCCTGATGAGCGTGACAGCAAGTGGATGTTTCAACTGTTTGCCGGTTATTAATCGGCTGACCTTGTATCAGTCACAGAATCCATACCCAGACAACGCCACCACACAGGTGGCGTGAGAGAACCAAATGAGGAAAGACTCATGAGTAGAATTATTACCAGAGTGGTCAAGATTGCCGCGGTGTTCAGCCTGTTTTGCCTGACCACATCCGCGGTTTACGCAGGGAGCGCCTATGAAGGTTATACCCTGTTCAATCAAACCTGCTTCCTGTGTCATGGCACCAGCGGCAAAGGGGATGGCCCACTCGCCAATAAACTGGATATGTCACCGTCGGATCTCACTAGCGACGGCAAGACAGACGATGATCGCTTGTTCGGTCTGATCAAAGGCACCATCGCGCACGGTTCAGAGAAAAGTGCGATGCCCAAGTGGGGTCTGGCGATGCCGGAGAATCAGATCCGTTCCCTGATGGCCTATATTCGTTTCCTGCAGAACAGCGCGCACGCCCTGCCTGGGGATCCGGTACTGGGTAAAGCTGTCTATATGGATCGCTGTGTCGCCTGCCACGGACGTGGTGGAATGGGGGATGGTCCTTTGACAGAGCTGCTGACCATGAATGCTCAGAATCTCACCGATGCGGGTGAGCTGAACAAGCATCCGAACAGCGAGCTGATGCATATCATTACCAATGGAACGCCAGGTAACACCCTGATGCCCGGCTGGAAAGGCATACTTTCAGAAGAGGAGATAGCTGGTGTGCTCAGCTATGTCCGTCTGCTGGCCAAGTAATCCGCATTAATCTGAACAGACCGGCAGCCTGCCTCGCTATGCAGGTTGCCGGCTTTCTTCCTTCAACTCTGATCTCCGACTATGAGAAGCGAGAATCCATCTCGCTCAAAGCTCATTGAGTATCCTTTTTCTCGCTGCTTGATACTCCTCTTCACTGATCAAGGCTTCGCTTCGCAGCTTGTCCAGTCTCAGTAGGCGTGCCTTGATGCTGGGATTGGCTGGTTGGGTTTCAGCAAGCGTGGATTCCACTGGCTTGGTCCGCTGCTCAGGTGTTGGTACAGCAACGGGCTGACTGCTCTGCTGTGGCGCCGGGGCCGTTTCAGCGGTAGCTGAACCTTTGCTCTGTTCTGCGCGATCACTGCAGTTGAGTTTGGCCTGCAAGCCCTTGGGAAAATCCTGATATTTGATCCGTTGGCTAAATGGTTCACAAGCCGGTTTGCGGATCACGATTTTACCGTACAGGTCGGCATTGCTCGCATCGTAGGCGGCGGGATAGAGCTGATTCTGGGTAATTTCCAGTGGCGTGATACCCAGCGCTTGGTCCATCACATAGACTGTCGCACCGCTTGGCTCGGTTTCGATGCGCAACGGCATCTCTCCGGATACCCCGCCAATGCCGGTGCACGCCTGGAGTTGTGTAAGCAGCAGAATCGGTGCTGCCAGCCGGATCAATGGTTGCTTCGGCATAGAAAATCCAATCGGTTTCTGTGTCTCTTGTTCTAGGGCCTGTTAACACTAATGGTTTTGGGTGACTGTCCGCTGGGAATGAGGGTGGTTTCTCAACTGCCGCAACCCCTCGGTCACCGCGATGAGACTATAGCATGTCTCTCCGATTGGCAGTCCACCCTTCCTCGCAGGCTTCGATTCTTAACCCTTAATTAACACTTAAGTTACTGTTCACACTTTGAAAAAAGAGTGTTTGGGATTAAGTTACGTTTAAGTTTTGCGAGCTAGTTTAAGGTCAAAGGACGAAAACGACCTGGTGCGCAAACGCCATTTTGGCAACTTTAAGTTGAGCCCGTTGATGCGGGGTCAGGAGGTATTTATGAAACATTTTACGATGATGATACAGAGCTTTTTAGTTCTGGTATTCGGCATGACCCAAGTCTCTTTTCTCTATGCGGAGGCTCTGGGTTCACAGCAGGCTGAGGGTGTCTCCCATGCACCTGATACCCTGGTTATGGTTGAAAAAGTGATCGCTTACGATGCCGATGGGCAGGCTCATACCCTCTACCAGGAAGAGGAGGGTCGGATCTATCGACTGGATAATGTCAATCAGGTGGTGCATGACCTGAATGCCCGAGGGATTAAATCGAAAGGCAATTTTCACTCCCTGCAGGCGGTGTTGGCAGAGCGGGTCTTTGTCATGGGCAAAAACAATCAGCCCTATCCAACGGAGCGGTCTGAGGTGGGTATCCCGGAAACCTATCGCTTGGCGGTTGAGAATCTGCGGGTTACCAA
>JAHRHW010000105.1 GCA_019100305.1 Candidatus Thiodiazotropha taylori
CCAGGGCTGATTCAATCTACAGTAGGGCCTGTTAACACTGGCTATCCGGGACAAGCATGGATAAATTGATCATTCGCGGGGGCACACCCCTATCGGGGGAGGTACGGATTGCTGGCGCGAAAAACGCAGCACTGCCGATTCTGGCCGCCACCCTGCTGTCCGAATCCTCGATGCGGGTCGGCAATGTACCGCACCTGCAGGACATCACCACCACCATGGAACTGCTCGGCGGCATGGGCGTCAGCCTGATGGTGGACGAAAAGATGGGCATCGAGGTGGATGCCAATACGATTAGAGAGTTCAACGCACCCTACGAGCTGGTTAAAACCATGCGTGCATCAATCCTGGTACTGGGCCCGATGCTATCCCGCTTCGGCCAGGCCGATGTCTCACTGCCCGGTGGCTGTGCGATCGGGTCCCGCCCGGTGAATCTGCACATCGACGGCCTGCGGGCGATGGGAGCCGACATCGATGTGGAGAACGGCTACATACGATCCCGCTGCAAACGACTGCACGGAGCCCGTATCGTGATGGATATGGTGACCGTGACCGGTACGGAGAATCTGATGATGGCCGCCGCCCTGGCGAAAGGCACCAGCCTGATCGAGAATGCCGCACGGGAACCGGAAGTGGTCGATCTGGCCGAGTGTCTCAATCTGATGGGTGCCAAGATCAGCGGCGCCGGCTCGCCGATCATCACCATCGAGGGTGTCGATAGTCTGCAGGGTACCGAATACAACGTACTGCCAGACCGGATCGAAACCGGCACCTTCCTGGTCGCCGCCGCCATCTCCAGAGGCAACATCAAAGTACGCGACACCCGCCCCGAACTGGTGGACTCAGTACTGCAGAAACTGCGCGAGGCGGGCGCGGTGATTGAGACCGGCGAAGATTGGATCAGCCTCGACATGCAAGGCAACCGCCCAAAGGCTGTGGATGTCTATACCGCCCCCTACCCGGCCTTCCCTACCGATATGCAGGCCCAGTTCACGGCGTTGAATTCAGTGGCGGAAGGGGTCGGCATTGTCACCGAAACCATCTTTGAAAACCGCTTCATGCACGTTCATGAACTGCAGCGCATGGGAGCCCAGATCAAACTCGAAGGCAATACGGCGATCTGCACCGGCTCGGAAAATCTAACCGGCGCCCCGGTTATGGCCACCGACCTTCGCGCCTCCGCCAGCCTGGTACTGGCCGGACTGATCGCTGAAGGTGAGACTCTGGTCGACCGGATCTACCATATCGACCGGGGATACCAGAACATCGAAGAGAAACTGGCCGGTCTGGGGGGCGAGATACGGCGGATCCCCAGTTAATGCTCAGGAAAACCGGGTAACAGTGGAATAATCGCCCTTTCCCGGATTCCATACGCTTCGTCATTTGTTATCCTTGCAGCTTCCAAGCTGTGCTAACCCTGAACTAATCATGAAATTTGACGCACCCATAACCATTGCCCTGTCGAAAGGCCGCATCTTCAACCAGAGTCTGCCGCTGCTGGCTCATGCCGGGATTGAGCCGGCCGACGACCCGGAGAAGAGCCGCAAGCTGATTCTCGATACCAATCATGAGCAGGTCAAACTGGTGATCATTCGCGCCACCGACGTACCCACCTATGTGGAGTATGGCGCAGCGGATCTCGGTATCGCCGGTAAGGATGTGCTGCTCGAGCATGGGGGTGAGGGACTCTACGAACCTCTTGATCTTAATATCGCCCGTTGCCGAATGATGACCGCCGGTTACCCTGATACGGTGGAGCAGAAAGGACGCCTGCGGGTGGCCACCAAGTATGTCAAAAGCGCGCAACGCTATTTTGCCGCCAAGGGTGAGCAGGTCGAGATCATTAAGCTCTATGGCTCCATGGAGCTGGCGCCCATCGTCGGTCTGGCGGATATCATTGTCGATCTGGTTGAGAGTGGTAATACACTGAAAGCGAATGGACTGGTACCACTTGAGCATATCGCCGATATCAGCTCCAGACTGGTGGTCAACAAAGCCTCGTGGAAGATGAAGCACGGCCTGATCATGCAGCTGATCGAAGCGTTCCGCGAAGCGGTTAAGAAGTAGCCCCAGCCAATCCGCTATTATTGACGGGCAGATTCACTGAAACTCCGGTCTCCCGATGGAGACGGACAATCCATTTAGAGAACTTGAAGATGAGCGACATACGCAAACTGTCGACCAGCAATAACGACTTCCAGCAGCAGCTCGACGCCCTGCTCGCCTGGGAATCGGTCTCCGACACCGGTGTTAACGATACGGTCAACCAGATCATTCAGGATATTCGCCAGCGTGGTAATGAGGCGCTTCTGGAGTTCACTCATCGCTTCGATCGCTGGCAGGCCAACAGTGCTGATGATCTGCAGATTCCGCTGAGTCGACTGCAACAGGCCTGGGAGGCGATTCCCGAACAGCAGCAGCAGGCGCTGCAGGTCTCGGCCGATCGGATTCGTGCCTATGCGCAACGGCAGCGGATGGACTCCTGGTCCTATACCGAGGCGGACGGTACGCTGTTGGGTCAACAGGTGACCCCGTTGGACCGGGTTGGACTGTATGTACCTGGCGGCAAGGCAGCCTACCCGTCATCAGTACTGATGAACGCGATCCCTGCCAAAGTTGCCGGGGTCGATGAGCTGATCATGGTGGTCCCCACCCCGGACGGCGAACTCAACGAACTGGTATTGGCAGCCGCTCACGTCTCCTCAGTCGACAAAGTATTTGCCGTGGGTGGCGCACAGGCTGTGGCGGCATTGGCTTACGGTACGGAAACTGTACCACCGGTGGATAAAATCGTCGGGCCGGGAAATATCTATGTAGCGACCGCCAAGCGGGCCGTATTCGGTCAGGTCGGTATCGACATGGTGGCCGGCCCCTCTGAAATTCTCATCGTCTGCGATGGCCAGACCGACCCGGACTGGATCGCCATGGACCTCTTCTCCCAGGCGGAACATGACGAAGATGCCCAATCGATCCTGCTCTGTCCCGATGCCGACTACCTGCAACAGGTGGAGGCGAGCATCGACCGACTGCTGCCGACCATGGAGCGCCAGGAGATCATCGCCACGGCTCTGCGTGTGCGCGGCGCGCTGATCCAGGTCAAGGATATGGATGAAGCGGTAAGCGTGGCCAACCACATCGCCCCTGAGCATCTGGAGCTCTCGGTAGGCAACCCGCAGGAGATGGCCAAAAGCATCCGTCACGCCGGCGCGATCTTTATGGGTCGACACACCGCTGAAGCCATGGGTGACTACTGTGCCGGGCCCAACCATGTGCTGCCCACATCCCGCACAGCGCGATTCTCCTCGCCTTTGGGGGTCTACGATTTCCAGAAACGCTCCAGCCTGATCATGGCCTCCCCGGATGGGGCGGACACGCTGGCAAAAACCTCCTCGGTGATGGCTCGTGGCGAGGGACTGACTGCCCATGCCCGCTCAGCCGAGTACCGCTTCAAGGCTGACAAGGAATAATCAGCATGAACCCCTACTGGAGCCCGGGCATCGATAAGCTCTCCCCCTATGTTCCGGGGGAGCAGCCAAAGCTTGCGCGTCTGGTAAAACTGAACACCAATGAGAATCCCTACGGCCCCTCCCCCAAAGTAATCGATGCGATCCGTGCAGAGGCTGGGGAGAGCCTGCGGCGCTACCCCCAGGCGGACTCTGCTGAACTGCGAGCGGTGGTGGCGGACTATTATGCTCTGCAACCCGACCAGGTATTTGTCGGCAACGGCTCCGATGAGGTGCTTGCCCACACCTTCTTCGCCCTGTTCCAGCAGCCTAAGCCACTGCTGTTTCCCGACATCAGCTACAGCTTCTATCCGGTCTACTGCGGACTCTACAACATCGATTACCGCACCATCCCGCTGAGGGATGATCTCTCCATCGACCTGGATGATTATCAACAGGACAACGGCGGCATCATCTTCCCCAACCCAAATGCCCCTACCGGGCGGTTATTGCCGTTATCAGACATTGAACAACTGCTGGAGAGTAATCGGGACTCTGCCGTGGTAGTGGATGAGGCCTACATCGATTTCGGCGGCGAGAGCGCTGCCTCGCTGATCAACCACTATCCGAATCTGCTGGTGGTGCAGACTCTATCCAAATCCCGCTCTCTGGCCGGCCTGAGGATTGGCCTGGCGATGGGGGATGTGGGTCTGATCGAAGCGCTGATCCGAGTCAAAGACAGCTTCAACTCCTATCCGATGGATCGTATCGGCGCCAAAGCGGCGATCGCCTCATTCAAGGATGAGGACTATTTTCAGCAGATCCGCCAACAGATCATCAGCGCCCGGGAAACCCTGACCGATGCACTGACGAAGCTGGGTTTCCAGGTAGTGCCGTCCGCCGCCAACTTTGTCTTTGCCTGTCACCCTGGACATCAGGCGGAGATCATTTCAGCCAAATTACGGGAACAGGGCGTCATTGTTCGCCACTTCAAACAACCCCGAATCAAAGAGTACTTGCGTATTACCGTTGGCACAGCGGAAGAGAACCAAAGACTGCTCGAAGCGTTACAGCAGATCGTCTGAGCTTGTTGGCCAGCAGTTGGTCAAATCCGGTTATGAGTTCACAGCCGACTCATAGGCACTGTTAACCAACATACCCAGACTGTCCGAGTCATAGGGTAAAGAATACCAGCCATATTCTGTCGGATCGCTTTCAAACCATCGGGCCATCGGCAAACCCAACTCAGTGCTTTTTGAGAGTCTTAAACCTACACTCCTCATTCCTGAGGCATACGCAAAAACGATCCCATTCACATACCAAAGCCTATAGGCAAAGTTCTGACTGTCAGGAGAATATGACTTCACACCTTCAAGCTTGGAAAGGCACTTTTCAATCGGAGCAACGATGTCCGCATGACAGCTCTGACCATCAAGATGAGTCAAAATCTGCCGATTCATCGGATTATCCAATTCTGATGGTATCGGTCTTGGCATGCTGCCCATCACTACCGGTTGAAACTCACAACAGTAGAAATCACTTTTTTGTTAGAGTTCATTTGCGGACTAACGCTTCCTTGATTCAATTCAAACCTCAGCCAGTAACCGATCGATCATCCCCTCCGCCTGACTGAGGTATCCGCCACCGAACAGGTTCAGGTGGTTGAGAATGTGGTAGAGGTTGTACAACACCTTGCGGGTTGAGTAACCCGGTGACAGGGCCCAACTCTCCCGGTAGGCGTCGTAGAAGCGGTTGCCGAAGCCGCCAAACAGTTCGGTCATCGCCAGGTCCGCCTCCCGATCACCAAAGTAGACCGCCGGATCGTAGATCACCGGCTGCCCCGTCCGGTCATAGGCCAGATTGCCACCCCACAGATCACCGTGCAGGATTGAGGCGGTAGGCTGGTGGTCCAGCAGCAGATGAAAGTGATCGAGCAACCGTTCACCCCGCCGCTGCAGACTTCCCCGGTAACCGTTCTCCCCTGCCAAATGCAACTGGAACCCAAGACGCTGCTCACGCCAGAACTCGATCCAGTCACCCTCTCTTTGATTCGGCTGGTGGGTTGAACCGATGGTATTGTCCCGATGCCAGCCGAAATAGGGCTGCTCCACCTGATGCATGGCGGCCAGCAAGCGGCCAGCAATCTCCGCACCATCCCGACTGCCGTGTCCCATCTCCAGAAACTCCATCACCAGATAGGATTGCTCGCCACTCACACCACTGCAAACCGGCTTGGGTACTCGAATGGTATGGGTATCGGCCAAGGCCTGGAGTCCCTCAGACTCCGCTTCGAACATATCCAGCAAGACGCTTCGGTTGAGCTTGACGAAGTAGCTCCGTTCACCGTCGGTCAAGCGCACTCCGGTATTGATGCATCCTCCACCGATCATTTTAGGCTCTAACGGATTGAATGGCGCGTCAGTTGAGTGAGCAATATGCTGCGCGATAATCTGCCAATCATTCATGCCAAATCCCCCTTTCCTGCGGATCAAACCCCGCCCGTTCACGCTTCTGGCAGTCAGTGCTTATTCACAATGTGCTAATGTTGCATCACAACATACAAGGCTTTGCGAATTTTATTACTATTAGAAGTGATTAATATACTATAACTACTTGTTAATTATAGTATTAGTCAAACTGTTAAAAAAATAGTCAAATTAACAGTAATCCAACAAACACAAGGCCTTGGGCTCTCTATTCCATAAATGTCCACAAAGTTATCCACAGCACTTGTGGAAAAAGTCACGCCTTAATACAGTGCATTTAGCCAACCCAGCCATAACGCCATTTTATATCCCGATAACACAGCTCTTGTGCCGTCTCACATAAACGCGCCATAACACCACAGAGCGCCCTGATGATTGCAATTGAACGATGCACAATGCAGAGTGGCCTCTGCTATGGCAAACCGAAACAGCGACACTGATGTAGAATAACCACACATCGCTCATTCCGCCTTGGCGGAAAATAGAGCAGCCCCAGAAGGGCTGATTGGATTAGTGTTAACAGGCCCAGAAGTCTCGTGATGGAATCGGATACCATATTAAAGATAGCGCTCGCCGGCCCCCTTCGCGGCTACTTCGACTACCTTCCCCCTGAGCACGACGGCATCACACTCACACCCGGATGCCGATTTGAGATACCTTTTGGCCGCAGCAGCCGAGTAGGCATCCTGATTTCAACCAGCAGCAAATCATCAGTTCCGACAAGCAAACTGAAACGCGCCCTGTCTCAACTCGACCATACCCCGTTGCTTCAACCTTCGGACCTGCGTCTGCTGAAGTGGGCGGCTGACTACTATGAGCACCCGTTGGGTGACGTGATATTTCATGCCCTGCCGTTGAACCTGAGGAAAAAACCGACCGCCACCAAAACCAGCCAACCAGGCCTGCGACTGACCCAGGCACCCAAGCAACGCAGTGTAATCGTTGCACTTCAACAGCACCCGCAGGGTCTTCTGGCCAAAAGCCAACTTATGCAGAAACACGAGCTCTCCCCTGCAGTACTGCGCAGCCTGCTGGATAAAGGCCTGATCACCCCATGTGAGCTACCCCCCCAGCCACTCACCAGGGAAGCGGCTCATCAGCTTAACCCGCAACAACAACTGGCGGTCGACACTGTGCGCAAGGAGCTGGATGGATTTCAGGCCTATCTGCTCAACGGGGTAACCGGTAGCGGCAAAACCGAAGTCTATCTGCACCTGGTCGCCGATGTTCTGGCCCAGGGGCGGCAGGCATTGATCCTGGTTCCGGAGATCGGCCTGACCCCACAACTGCTGCAACGTTTTCAACAACGCATGGGACATGAGGTTGCCGTGCTGCACTCCGGACTGGCGGATGGAGAGCGTGAAAAGGTCTGGCACGCGATACGTCAGATGCGCCAGCGTGTCCTGATCGGAACCCGTTCCGCTGTATTCACGCCAATGCCTCACCTGGGTCTGATCATTGTCGATGAGGAACATGATCTCTCCTACAAACAGCAGGAGGGGTTTCGCTACCACGCCAGGGATATCTCCCTGGTTCGTGCACAGCAGACTGGCTGCCCGGTGGTACTGGGCTCTGCGACCCCATCCCTGGAGTCGTTGAGGAACGTTCAAGAGAGCCGTTACCGCCAGCTGGATCTGCCGCAACGGGCCGCCAACGCCAGCATGCCGAGCCTCTCGCTGATCGACATTCGCAATGGCCATCTCAAAGGGGGATTGTCTCCTGCCCTTCTGAAACACCTTGAACAGACCCTGCAGGCCGGGGAACAGGCAATGCTGTTTCTCAACCGTCGCGGATACGCGCCGATGCTTACCTGTCACGCCTGTGGCTGGCTGACCGACTGTCCCCGTTGCGATGCACGCATGACCCATCACCGCCAGCAGAGACTGCTCTGGTGTCACCATTGCGGTCACCAGCAGAGAGTACCGGCCGTTTGTCCCAGCTGTGGCAGCCCCGATCTGGTTCCGGTCGGTCAGGGTACCGAGCGGGTTGAAGAGGTCTTACAGCAACACTTTCCGAATTCTCCCCTGGCACGGATCGACAGGGATTCAACCAGCCGCAAGGGAAGTCTGGAAAAACTATTGAAGCAGGTCCATTCAGGCAGCATCCCACTGCTGATCGGCACCCAGATGATTGCCAAAGGACACCATTTCCCCGCCGTTACACTGGTGGCCATCCTGGATGTGGATCAGGGACTGTTTGGTGCGGACTTCAGAGCTTCTGAAAGAATGGCCCAGTTGATACTCCAGGTGGCCGGCCGGGCTGGCCGGGCCGAACGCCCGGGAAGGGTGATGATCCAGACCCGTCATCCCGACCACCCGTTGATGCAGCTTCTGACCCAACAGGGATATGCCGCTTTTGCCAAGCTGGCCATGCAGGAGCGGCAAATGGCCATGTTGCCCCCTTATGCCCATCAGGCTCTGATACGCGCAGAAGCCAACCGAGCGGACTATCCGGACCTGTTCCTTAAACAGCTATTAGAAGGCTGTCAGCACATCCAACACGCCGCTGAACTTGAGTTCTGGGGCCCAGTCCCTGCCCCGATGGAGCGACGTGCTGGTAAGACCAGAGCCCATCTACTGATTCAATCCAATCAACGTCTGCCTTTGCACCGTTGGTTGTCGCAAGCTATTGAGATATTCCCGACGCTACCCCACGCTCGCAAGGTACGCTGGTCTGTCGATGTCGATCCACAAGAGATGTTGTAGCCGGATTACCCTTACCCAAACAATCGAGATCGGTTAAGAGACTGAAGATGGGTCGCGCAAGCAGAAATATCAATCCTGACTCTTAAGCTCCATCTCAACCGACCATTTCAAGGAAACGGACAGGGGAGCTACCAACTCAACAGCGCTCTTTTTACTGAGCAACTCTGCAACCGAATCACAATCAGAGTTTCACTCAAAAAAAAGATTTATGAACTATCGCGCTAATACTTAAGCAGTTAATTGGAACAAAATAGATCATGACGGAACCTTCACTTGTCGCATGCAACACAAACAGAACACAACGCACTAGCAACAAGCTAGGAGTTTGAGTGTTTATATGTTACGAAAAGATTCTCTGATTCAAGCAGACATTACGTGAGCTTTTCACCATATTATTTAAATCCTGTTTCAATAATCACAAACTGATGCAAGCAGACCATATGACTCTCTGATTGGTGACTGATGGATACAAACTTCCTACCACTTAGCGAGATCATCATTGAGCTCCGTTCATTGACCAAGAGCAAATTAACCGGCTATCTTTTCATGTCATCAGCGAACAACACTCCGCTACATTCGGCCTTCAACAGGGCCGCATCGTCTCCCTCCAGTGCAGACTGCGAACCGGCGAAAACACCATTCCTCTGATCGCCAGCATCACACATGGTTGCTGTTGATTTCAGGAGAGCATAAGCCTTACAAGAAAGATGCAACTTAAAGATAACGAATCCATCTTCAACAAGATACTATCCATACACGAACAGATGATTAAAGCCGAAGCAGACCAACCCCAAAAAAACTGCGGTAAACAACAACGGCGACAATCATCCCATACAACTTTCCGAGCAGCATAGAAGCGATATAGAGCGCAGCCTGGTTGAAAGATTGGACCCATGGGCAGCTTAGTCATGGATATAATTAAACAATGCAAAGAGTTTGATTCAATCAAAGATGCTATCAATGACGAGATCGACCGACCCGATTTCGCTTAAACACTTCTATTGAAGATCATCAAGATCATCAACCAAACCGCATAACTTGGGATTGATTGAACACAAACCGAGTTACCTCTAACTGACCAATTGTTACCTTAAATCACGATAGGTAGAGACAACCAGTAACACTTCATCGCAGCCACTTTCAACCAATGAGATTTAAAACACCATTTAGTTATAGTTATTGCTTCTACTATTTTTTTTGGTTTAGATTACCCTGGCTTTTGTAGGGATGAGAAGGATCACTGAACATCAACACGCAACCTTGGGTTCATTTTATAAGGAACTGACACGTATCAGTTTGCTGGTGACACGATGGAGTATTGGCGTTACCGGTTGTTGAAACCGCCAATCAGTCATATCACACTGCTCTGCTCTCGGCTAACCACAGAGAGTCAGAAACAATACAAATCCACTGGCCCGAAAATCCGGATAGTCCAGTCTATCGTGCTGTTCATCACGCAGACTGTCAACTCAAACCTGACACCCAAAACCAGCTTACGCACAATCATAGCAATCCAGTTAGCCAGACTGCCTCATCGGCGCAAAAACAGTTTGCACAAAGAGAAAACCATCCCGGTAATCACCCCGAAAAACCATCATCACAACCATCAATGGCCAACACCTGCAACACGGAAAGCATTCAATAGGAGCACAAGGAGTTATTCATAAAAACCAACCATCAAACCCAGCAGTCAAGCCGCACAACCACTATCGAATTCCCATACTGATCGATCAGTTGCAGCAACATTTGAGACTACCCATCCAATCCACTCAAAAACTTTACACGAGGAGAGACCCATGAAGCTTTACAGGATATTGTTAGCCCTATCATTTTCAATCGCCACGTTGAGCGGAAATGCATCAGCAGCGCAACTTCCCGGCCCAATTGTGGATACTCAATGGCTGGCGAAAAACCTCAAAGAGGTTCAAGTCATTGATGTACGTTCAAACACAGCCACCTTCACAACCCAACCTGTGTTCGAACTACAGGAAAAAGCCAAACGGGAAGTACTGACACAGGCTGGCGGACATATCGAAAACGCCATTCTGCTGCCTTACAAGTCAATTCGCGGTGAACGTCAGGTTGACGGGCAGAAAGTTAAATATCTGCTACCCGAAAAGGATGACTTCGAAAAACTCATGCAAACAGCCGGATTACATTCCGCGAAGCCGATTGTCATCGTCTCAACCGGCATGACGCCGAAGCGGGTCAACGAAGCACTGCGTCTTTTCTGGCAACTGAAATATTTCGGTGAAGACAATGTTGCCGTACTGGATGGCGGACTGGCGGCCTGGCTTAACGATGGGCACGAAGTCGTTACCACTCAGAGCACTGCTGCACCAGGTGACTGGAAAGCCACCGCAACCCGAGCTGAACTGATCGCCACTCCGGATGATGTTTCAAGCGCCGAAGCCGATGTACAACTGGTCGATGCCCGGGGCACAGAACAGTACTATGGAATCAACAAGCGGGACTATGTATCAGCTTTCGGTCATATCAGAGGTGCCAAATTGCTGCCTACTGAGGTACTGTTCCGTAAAGACCGTGATGCAATCAAATTCTACTCACCAGAAGCCTACCGCTCGATCCTGGAGATCAGCGATATCGAAGCTGACAAACCGACCATTTTCTACTGCAACAGTGGTCACCTTGCCGCCGGCCCTTGGTTTATCGAACATCAACTTGTCGGCAACAGCAAAGCAAGCCTGTTTGATGGCTCGATGCACCAGTGGACCCTGCAGAACCGTCCGGTCAGAACTGTGATGCTTGAACCGCTTCCGGCAACCTGTAGGTCAGGCATAAGCAAGCCAGGCTGTTGAGAAATCCAATGAGTCTTGCGTCCAGGGAAATGATACAAACAGGATCGGTTTCAAGTGCTTTTTATAGAGGGCTTTTTATCATCTATCTGGTCAGTATATTGACCGCCATACCGACCATCTATTTTATCA
>JAHRHW010000106.1 GCA_019100305.1 Candidatus Thiodiazotropha taylori
GGCCATCAGGCCCCTTTTTTCATTGGCTGTGAAACTTGCGATCAAGCTTCGGCTTCATCAATCGCCTTCATGCTGAGACGAATGCGGCCCTGCTTGTCGACTTCCAGCACCTTAACCTTCACAACATCCCCTTCCGCCAGCTTGTCGCTGACCTTCTCCACACGTTCGTTGGAGATCTGGGAGATGTGCACCAGGCCATCCTTACCGGGCAGGATGGTGACGAAAGCACCGAAGTCCATCAGCTTGGCAACCTTTCCTTCGTAGATGGTACCGACTTCCACATCAGCGGTGATCAGCTCAACCCGACGTTGCGCCTCTTCACCGGCGTGCTTGTCGACGGAGAAGATCTTCACCACACCATCGTCAGTAATATCCACGGTGGCGCCAGTCTCTTCGGTGATGGAGCGGATGGTCACGCCACCCTTACCGATCACGTCACGGATCTTGTCCGGGTTGATCTTGAACTCGATGATCCGCGGCGCATGCTCAGACATCTGGTTGCGATGGGTATCGATGACGCTGTTCATCTCGTTGAGAATGTGCAGACGACCCTCTTTGGCCTGATCCAGAGCGATCTCCATGATCTCTTTGGTGATGCCGTTGATCTTGATATCCATCTGCAGAGCGTTGATGCCTTCCGCAGTACCGGCCACTTTGAAGTCCATGTCACCCAGGTGATCCTCGTCACCCATGATGTCGGTAAGAACCGCAAACTTATCCTCTTCCTTGATCAGGCCCATGGCGACACCGGCGATCGGTGCTTTGATCGGCACACCCGCATCCATCAGGGAGAGGCTGGTGCCACAGACGGAAGCCATGGAGGAGGAACCATTGGATTCGGTGATCTCGGAGACCACACGGATCGCGTAGGGGAAGTCACCGATGGTCGGCATACAGGCCAGCACGCCGCGCTTGGCGAGACGGCCATGACCGATCTCACGACGCTTGGGGCTACCCACACGGCCGGTCTCACCGACACAGAATGGCGGGAAATTGTAGTGCAGCATGAAGTGCTCACGACGGGAGCCATCCAGGGCGTCGATGATCTGTGAATCACGCTCGGTGCCCAGGGTAGTGACTACCAGGGCCTGGGTCTCGCCACGGGTAAACAGGGCTGAACCGTGGGTACGAGGCAGTACGCCGGTACGTACGGCGATCGGGCGAACGGTGCGGGTGTCGCGACCGTCGATACGGGGCTCGCCGTCCAGGATGCGACCGCGAACGGTCACTTTCTTCAGCTTCTCAAGCTGACCGTAGATCTCATCCTTACTCCAGCGCTGCTCACCATCCACCTCAACAGCAGTCAGCTTCTCCAGAGTAGCGTCAACGGTGGCATCAATGGCGGCATAACGATCCAGCTTGTCGGCAACCCGGTAAGCGTTACCGATGCCTTCTGCGGCTTCGGCTGCAACGGCTGCTTTCAGCTCTTCGTCAACCACAGGCGGGGTGAACTCTTCAATCGGCTTGTTGACTTCGGCAGCCAGCTCTTTGATCGCCTGAATCACGACCTGGAAATTTTCATGACCGAACAGTACCGCGCCCAGCATCACCTCTTCAGAGAGCTGGTTGGCTTCCGATTCCACCATCAATACCGCTTCTTCGGTACCGGCGACTACCAGATCCAGATCGGATTCGTCACTCAGGCCGGTTGCCGGAGAGTTGAGGGTGTACTCCCCATCCTTATAACTGACCCGGGCGGCGCCAACCGGACCCTGGAACGGCAGGCCGGAGATGGCCAGCGCAGCAGAGGTACCGATCAGTGACGGGATCTCAGGATCTACCTCAGGATTCAGTGACATCACGGTGATGATGACCTGAACTTCACTGGTGAATCCCTTTGGAAAGAGTGGACGGATCGGACGATCGATCAGACGTGCGGTGAGGATCTCCTTCTCGCTGGGACGACCTTCACGACGAAAAAAACCGCCGGGGATCATACCGGCGGCATAGGTTTTTTCCTGGTAGTCGACGGTCAGGGGGAAAAAGTCCCTGGGCACGGCGCTTTTTGCTTCGACCACGGTGACCTGGACGACAGTGTCGTCCATGTTGACCATGACCGCGCCGTCGGCTTGCCGTGCGATCTCACCTGTCTCGATGGAGACCTTGTTGTCTCCCCATTGGAATTCTTTCTTTATTAATGTCACGTTTGAATCCTTGGATACTTAAGTGTATTGAGGGGGAGGCTTAGCGACGCAGGCCAAGACGGGAGATCAGATCTTTGTAACGCTGCTGATCTTTGCCTTTCAGGTAGTCGAGGAGCTTGCGGCGGGAGTTGACCAGACGCACCAGGCCCTGACGGGAGTGGTGATCCTGCTTGTGATCTTTGAAGTGCTCGGTCAGCTGGGTGATTCGGCCGGTCATCAGTGCGATCTGCACTTCGGGTGAACCGGTATCGCCAGGGGCGCGCTGATACTCTTCGACAATAGATTTCTTTTCTGCTGCACTCATTGACATGACGTGTACTCCTATAGGTTACGTCTTGAAATATGGCCACTTTTCAGGCCAACCCGACAATGAGTTCAGGCTGACCGGACCGGTTTAATTCATCAATCTTTTCAGGCAAAGCCAGGAAGACCGCGTAGTATGCGCGTTCTCTGCTGCAACGGCAAGTCAACCAACTTCAAATGCGTGGCTAACCCCTGATTAAATCACCTGAATTTGTCATTTCGGGGATGCCGGAATGGCAATTTTCAATACTTTTCAGCTAGCTGACTCAGTCCACCGCCTGCATCAGCCGCTTGGGGGCGACCCGCCCGTCATCGAGGATCTGCCCGACCCCGATGAAATCGGTTTTGTTGGCGTAGAGCCTCACCCAGCCGCTGGTCGGCGCATTAGGAACCAGGATCGGCTGGCCCTGCTTCATATAGAAAGCGGCATCCGCGCTGAGGGCGACTTCCGGCCAATCGGCCAAGGCGCTCTCCAGGGGCAGCAGCCACTCATCCATCTCCGCAAAACGCTTTTCGCCAAAGGCTTCCTGGACCTGCTCCACGGTCAACATCGATTGATCGTCGTAAGGCCCCACGCCGGTACGCCGCAGACCGCTGACGTAGGCGCCACAACCCAGGCGCTTGCCGATATCCTCGGCCAAGGTGCGCACATAGGTGCCTTTGGAGCAACGCACATCCATCTCAAACTCAGGCAGATCAAAGCTCAGCAGGTCGATGCCGTGAATATGGATAGTACGGGGCTCCCGCTCCACTTCGATCCCCTGGCGGGCCAGTTTGTAGAGCCGCTCACCATTATGTTTGATGGCCGAATACATAGGTGGCAGTTGCTGTTGTTCGCCAAGGAACTCCTTCAAGGTCTCCAACAACGCAGCTTCCGTAACGCCGCTCGGATCAGCGGTCTCCACGACTTCGCCCTCCGCATCGGCGGTGGTGGTGATTTCACCCAGCTTGACCTTCACCAGATAGCGCTTATCCGCATCGAGCAGAAAGGCGGAGAGCTTGGTGGCTTCACCAAAACAGATCGGCAACAGACCGGTTGCCAATGGGTCCAGGCTGCCGGTATGACCGGCTTTGGCGGCCTTGTAAAGAAACTTGACCTCTTGTAACGCTTTGTTAGAGGTCATGCCTTGCGGCTTGTCGAGCAGCAATACCCCATTGATATTGCGCCCTCTGTTACGACGACGTCCCATACTTAATCTCTAAAAAACATTATCACTGGAATCAGTTTTGTTTCTCGGTTATCGCTTCTTCGATCAGGTTGGAGAGATGCTCCCCCTGCTCCACCGAAACGTCATAAACAAACTGAAGTTTGGGTACTGTGCGTATTTTCATACGCTGTCCAAGCAACCAGCGCAGATGACCGGCCACCTGGTTGAGATGATCGGCGCTCTCCTTTTCGGAAAAGCTTGCACCCAGGGTGGTGAAAAACACTTTCGCCTGGGATAGATCACGAACGACACGGGCCTCCTGGACGGTCACCATGCCAAGCGCCTTGTCTTTGATCTCCTCACGGATCAGCTCGGCCAACGCCTTCTGCAGTTCAGCGCCGATCCGGTCGGTACGTTTGAAATCCCGGGTCATGCAGCATACCCCATGAAAAACAGCCTGCTGGTGCAGACTGTTTCGGTAATGCCTTGGTTGTTCGGATTGATGAAGTGCATAGTCTCAATCAAGCTTATACCGTACGGGCAATTTCGGTACGCTCAAACACCTCGATCTGATCGCCAGACTGCACATCGTTGTAGTTCTTCACGCCAATACCACACTCCATGCCGCTCTTCACTTCATTGACGTCATCCTTGAAGCGACGCAGCGATTCGAGTGAACCTTCGTAGATCACCACATTGTCGCGCAGTACACGGATCGGGTTATTGCGCTTGACCATCCCTTCGAGCACCATACAACCGGCAATCGCGCCCAGCTTGGAGTTGCGGAACACATCCCGCACTTCGGCCAGACCGATGATCTCTTCCCGGATTTCGGGAGAGAGCATACCGGAGATCGCCTTTTTCACATCATCGATGATTTCGTAGATGATGCTGTAGTAGCGCATGTCGATGCCCTGCTCTTCCACCACTCGACGGGCACCCGCGTCACCACGCACATTGAAGCCGATGATGATCGCATTCGAGGTCACCGCCAGATTGGCATCAGACTCGTTGATACCGCCCACCCCGGATGCCACAACGCTCACCTTCACTTCATCCGTGGAGGTCTTCACCAAAGACTCTTTCAGCGCTTCCACACTACCCTGCACGTCCGCTTTGACGATCACATTCAGAGTCTGGGTCTCGCCCTCTTCCATCTGGGTGAACATCTCATCCAGTTTGGCGGCTTTCTGTGCAGCCAGACGGGTCGAGCGCTGTTTGTCCTGACGCAGTTCAGCGATCTCACGGGCACGGCGCTCATCGCTGACCGCACGCACATCGTCACCCGCTTCCGGTGTACCGGAGAGGCCCAGCACCACCACCGGAATGGAAGGACCGGCGGTTTTGATGGAGCGACCGGCCTCATCAAACATCGCCCTTACTCGGCCGAACTCCTTACCTGAAACGATCATATCGCCCCGATTCAGGGTACCGGACTGAACCAGCACGGTAGCCACCGGACCACGTCCCTTGTCGAGTGACGACTCAACGATGGAACCGTTAGCCGGGCCATCTTCAACCGCTTTCAGTTCAAGCACTTCAGCCTGCAGCAGAATCGAATCGAGCAGATCATCGATACCTTCACCGGTCTTCGCGGAGACCCTTACAAACATGGTATCGCCACCCCAGTCTTCGGGGATGACCTCTTCCTGGGAGAGCTCCTGGATCACCCGATCCGGATTGGCCTCCTCCTTATCGATCTTATTGATCGCCACGATCAGTGGCACTTCAGCCGCCTTGGCGTGCTGGATCGCCTCCTTGGTCTGTGGCATCACGCCGTCGTCGGCGGCCACCACAAGGATGACGATATCGGTAACTTTGGCACCACGGGCACGCATCGCGGTAAACGCAGCATGGCCAGGGGTATCGAGAAATGAGACGGTGCCCTTGTCAGTATCCACATGGTAGGCGCCGATGTGCTGGGTAATACCACCCGCTTCACCGGCCGCCACCCGACTGGTGCGGATGTAGTCGAGCAGTGAGGTCTTACCATGATCTACATGGCCCATGATGGTGACCACCGGAGGACGGTTGACCAGCTCTCCCTGAGTATGGGCTTCATCCTCTTCACTCAGCAGATCCGCTTCGATATCCTCGTCACGCTGCACAACCGGCACATGGCCCATCTCTTCAACCACCAGGATGGCGGTATCCCGGTCCAGGGTCTGATTGATGGTTACCATCATGCCCATCTTCATCAGCACCTTGATCACTTCGGCGGCCTTGATGGTCATCCGCTGCGCCAGATCGGCAACGGTAATGCTCTCGGGAATCTTGACTTCGTGCACAACCGGAGCGGTTGGGCGCTGGAATCCGTGCTGGGCCTCGCTGGCCGCAGCGGCCGCTGCTCTGCGCTGTTTACCCGGTTTTTTCTTGCGCTTACCACGCAGCCCTTCCGCAACATGCAGCTCTTTGCGGTCCGACATCTTGTCATCGTCGAAACCCTTCTCGTCGCGACGACCATCTTTGCGCCCCTTCTTGCCACGGGCCGGCTCGCTCTTCGGCTCGGCGGCCGGCGCAGTTTTTGATTCGACAGCCGCTTCCGGTTCAGCCGCCTGTGACTTCAGCAGTTCTTCCTGACGTTTGGCTTCCTCGGCCGCCTCTCTTGCTGCCTCTTCTTCAGCCAGACGCTTGGCTTCCTGTTCTGCGGCAAGTCTGGCAGCTTCCTCTTCCTCTGCCTTTTTCTCTGCCTCTTCCTGTTCTTGTCGCTTGGCAACCTCGGCCGCCTTACGCGCTTCTACTTCCGCCTCAATGGCCGCACGCTCTTTGGCCTGGTCATCCAGAGCCCTGCGTGCTTCTTCCGCCTGTTTGACCTTGCTTTCATCCGACTCCACATTGGTACGCTTGACATAGGTGCGCTTCTTGCGAACCTCCACACTTACCGTTTTTGCCGGTGCAGCCGATGTACGACTCAGAGTGCTGCGTCCGCTCGCTGTGGGCTGTCGCAGTTCGCTGACCGTTTTACGCCTGAGTGTCACTTTGCTGGGTGCGGTAACCGTTGAGGTCTTCTTTTTGCCATGACTCTCGCGCAGATGCAGCAGCAGTTTCGCCTTCTCATCATCGGAAATTCTATCTTCAGGGCTTTTCGCCTGAATGCCGGCGTCCGCCAACTGTTCCATCAACAGATCGGCAGGAATGCCAACGACATTTGCAAGTTGTGCTACCGTTACTTCACTCATTCATCAGCCTCTCGAATTTGCCTTTTCCATCTGTTGCTATGCTTCGTCTTCACCCAGAAACCGGAGTGACCTATTCCGCCTCTTCAAACCAGGGAGCACGCGCTGTCATGATCAGCTGGCCTGCCCGCTCCTCATCCATGCCGTCAATCTCCATGAGCTCATCAATGGATTGTTCTGCCAGATCCTCCATGGTCACCACGCCCCGGCCGGCCAGGGTAAAAGCGAGCTGCTGATCCATACCATCCATGGTTAGCAGATCTTCGGCAGGTTCACGGAAAGCCTCTTCATTGGCAATCGCGCGCGTCAACAGATAGTCCTTCGCTCTGTTACGCAGTTCTTCTACCAGCTCTTCATCAAACTCCTCAACGGAGTGCATCTCTTCAATCGGTACGTAGGCAACTTCATCGACACTGGTAAAGCCTTCCTGTACCAGGATCGCTGCCACATCCTCATCCACATCCAGCTGTTCCATGAAGGAGTCCATATAGCCTTTGGCTTCCGACTCACTCTTCTCGGAGGCCTGGGCTTCGTCCATGACATTCAGTTCCCAACCGGTCAGCTGACTGGCCAGTCGAACATTCTGTCCACCGCGACCGATCGCCTGGGAGAGATTCTCTTCACTCACCGCCACGTCCATGGCATGGGTATCTTCATCAACCACGATGGAGACCACATCCGCCGGTGACATGGCGTTGATCACGAACTGTGCCGGGTTGTCATTCCACAGAATGATATCAACCCGCTCACCATTCAGCTCATTGGAGACTGCCTGCACCCGTGAGCCACGCATGCCGACACAAGCGCCGACCGGATCGATGCGCTGATCCAATGCCTTAACCGCAATTTTGGCACGTAATCCGGGATCCCGCGCTGCACTGCGAATATCGATCAGACCCTCGCCCACTTCAGGCACTTCCAGCTTGAACAGCTCGATCAGCAGTTCAGGCATGGTGCGACTGATAAACAGTTGCGGCCCTCTGGGTTCCGATCTGACTTCATAAAGATAACCGCGAATCCGATCACCCACCCGGATCGACTCCTTGGGGATCATGTGTTCACGTCCGATGAAGGCCTCTGCATTACCGCCCAGATCCATGAAGACGTTGCCCCGGTCGATGCGTTTCACCACACCGGTGACCAGTTCACCTTCACGCCCTTTGAAGGCCTCGACCACTTTGGCCCGCTCAGCTTCACGCACCTTCTGTACGATCACCTGTTTTGCGGCCTGAGCGGCAATCCGTCCAAACTCAATGGACTCGATCGGTTCTTCAACGAAATCGCCAATCTGTATATCCGGATCCTCTTCCCGGGCAGCATCCAGGATAATCTGCCTCAATGGTGCGTCCGGCTCATCTTCCGCATAGCTCTCGACAACTTCCCAGCGGCGGTAAGTATCGTAATCTCCGGAAGCACGATCGATCGCGACCCGAACGAGAATGTCATCTCCATTACGTTTTCTCGTGGCAGATGCCAACGCCGCTTCAATGGCTTCAAAGATGATCGACTTTCCCACATCTTTCTCATTGGAGACCGCATCTACGACCAGCAATATCTCTTTACTCATCAATGTTTCCCAATTCAAAATTCCGGTATGACTCGAGCCGAATCGATCATCTCGATCGGTATTCGATAGAGTGTCCCGTCTTCTTCAATTAAAACCTGACTATCTTCCACACCGCCCAATTCACCAGTGAATCGGTGTCGGCCATCAATCTTGGTACGGGTTTTAAGGCGCACCTTGCTGCCTTTGAATCGTTCAAAGTGCGCCGCTTCAAACAGTGGTCTGTCCATACCTGGTGACGAGACCTCAAGTTGATAGCGCTCCTTGATTGGATCTTCCACATCGAGCACGCCACTGATCTGATGACTGACCTGTACACAGTCATCCAGCAATATGCCTTCCGCATGGTCGATATAGACCCGCAACAGGGACCCGCCCTTGCCCTGCCCGGTCAGCTCCACGCCCAGTAACTCATAGCCCAGAAGTTCGACCTCCTGACGGATGAGCGTTTTCAGTTGTTCTGGCGCAGACCTCATTTTTCCCACCGCAATAAAAAATGGGCACATGGCCCATCCTGTCATAGCAGAAAACGGGCAATCCAAGCGACGCACTGCCGCCTCGGTAACCACCTATTTTCTAAAATAAAAAAACCCCGCTATCGGGGTTTTATTATAATGCACTGCGGCTGACAACCGACAGCTATCGCAAAATTCTGGTGCGGATTCTAGCATAGCACCCCACTTCACGCAATTTCGGGATGGTATCCTGTCGGCGCCCCCGAGAATCCGATCACCCTACGGGGTTATGGCCGAAATGGCGCTATCCGGGCAGCCATCCACCCACCGCCTGAACCGGCTCACCACTCTTAGGATGGCTCAGCCAGAGTACAACCGCCAGACGCTTGCTGCCATGTGGGGAAAACTCAGGCCAGGGGAGAGACCATTCACCAGACTGGGTCTGCTGCGGTGAACGGCTGTGACTCAACACCACGAAATGCTCGCTCAGGGTTCTGCCCCGATTTTCACCGGCGCCAATCTCACTCTCCAGATCAAAGCCGAGAATCACCAGATTTGCCTCCAGCCCCTGATGATCCATGCCGGCCTGGGGCGAAAACTCTGCCTGAACACCGACACCGGTCTGCACATCCAGGGTCAAGCGACCAACCTTTTTCGCCCCGCCAAGCTCAAGCTTCGGATTACGAAACCAACCCCGCCACTCCTTGCCATTGACCACGAATCCTGGTGTGTAGACGGATCGGATGGCACCCGATTGACGATACTGCCGCTGCCGTTGGCTGTAGGCCGGGGAGGCAAATCGATCCTGCCAACCCAGGTAGTCCCAGTAGTCCACGTGGAAGGCCATCGGAATCAGTTGCTGCCAGAGCCCGGGATGACTCTCCAGTTTACCCAGCCAGCGATCCGCCGGTGGGCAACTGCTGCAGCCGTGGGAGGTAAACAGCTCAACCAGCTGCACCCGCTCTTCCGGACTCTCAAGGGTCAAGGCTTGAGCTGTCATACCGAGCGGCAGAGTCATCCCCAGCAACAGGGCCAATGCCTGCCGGGAGATCATGTGAGATCCGGCACAAACTTCAGTGCTACCCCGTTGTTGCAGTAGCGCAGACCGGTGGGTTTCGGTCCATCATTGAAGACGTGCCCATGATGACCGCCACAACGGGCGCAGTGGTACTCCGTACGCGGCCAGATCAGCTTAAAATCCTTTTTGGTGCCCAGGGCGTTCGGTAGATGGTCATAAAAACTTGGCCAGCCGGTACCACTCTCATATTTTGTACTGGAGGCAAACAGGGGATTGTCGCAACCTGCGCAGACGAAGGTGCCTTTACGCTTTTCATGCAGCAGCGGGCTGCTGCCGGGCATCTCGGTACCCTCCTCGCGTAAAATCCGGAACTGCTCAGGGGTCAGACGCTTGCGCCACTCCTCCTCGGTCAGATCAAGTTTACCTATCTTAGTCATCTCTTCACCCTGTCTGGCAAACACCGAATGACCGACGACCGGCATCACAGCTGCCACACCCAGTAGTTTGATCAAACTTCTTCGCTTCATTCTATATCTCCTGTTACATAGACCAAGGACGCGCTGGAGAGTCCAAAGTGGCGTAGCTGGTTGCGTCCGTCATCACACGGGAACCTTTCAGACCAATCAGGCATTTGCGCTAAAATCGGTTTGTGCGTCACTGCACAATCGGCTGATATCAGGGTTTGGATAGTCAAGGAATTTCTCACCAATCCACCTTAAATCAATCTGACAAGAGTCGGAAAAACTGTTAGTTCTTAGTTACCTAAAAAGATGGAGCCTGATTGTTAAGACAGAAATTATCCCACTAGATTCACTCGGAATAACTCGGTGCTTTTTGCAGTAAAACCTCGCTTTCGCCAACGCATGGTGAGAGCTTAGCGGGCAAGCCTCCTAAGAGATTCACACAATTATCACAAATCAATCACAAGTGGGTTTGCAGAGCATTGACGGGTTTAGGCAAGCGGCAGGGTAAAGCTGAAACAGGCCCCGCCATGGGGATTGTTGGACGCAGAGATGGTGCCACCCTGTAACTCCACCATGCGGCGGGCAATCGCAAGCCCCAGGCCCGCATGTCCACCCTCCTTACCCTGCTTGCGCTTACGGAAAAATGGATCGAAGAGGTGTGCCAGTTCCGCTTCGTCGATGCCCTCCCCATCGTCCTTCACCTCCACCAGGGCAAAATCTGCTTGCTGAGAAATGTTCAACGTGACACTGCCTCCCGATTCACAATGATCAATCGCGTTGCCAATCAGATTATCCAGCACCCGTTCAGTCATGGCGAAATCCGCTTTCACCTGAGGCGGTGACTGGGGCAGATGCCACTTCACCTCGACCTGATGCTGCTGTGCTGGCAGCTGAAACTTCTGAATCACATCCTGAACCAGCTCCGCCAATGCCATGGGCTCGCACACGGGTTTGGTCTCTCTCGCCTCCAACTGGGCCAGCTCAAACAGATCCTCAAGCATCCCCTTCAGGCGCTCACTCTGTTTGAGAGCGATACTCAGATAGTCCTGTTGTGACGCACCTTCACGCTCCCCCCGCTCCATATGCAGGGTTTCGAGATAACCGTGCAACACTGCCAATGGGGTTCTCAGATCATGGGATACCTGTGCCACCAGCTCCCGGCGCAACTTGTCCTGTTGCTTCAGCTGGCCCCACTGATCGGCGATACGCTGCGCCATCTCC
>JAHRHW010000010.1 GCA_019100305.1 Candidatus Thiodiazotropha taylori
CCACCCCAGAGCAAAAAAAAAGCCCTCTGACTGAATGGTGCGTATCTACACCGCCGTTTTATCGGTGAAGCTGGGCAACTCAAAAAGATGAGCCGCAAATGGACGCGAATCCACGCACAAGAGGCTGAAATTTGAAAATATTTTGCGACATTTTGCGGTGACTGGCGTTCGTTTGCGGTTTAGTCTTTACAGCTGAGTGCAATTTGGCACTCATTATCTAAAGACAAAACCGGGTCTCAACCAATAGACCACAAGAGGTAACACCATCAAGGCGATCAGCACATCCATGATCAACGCCTCTGAGATATAGAGACTGACCGACCAGAGATTGGCCAGCTCCGTGTTCATCAACGGGATGAAGCTGCCCAGCAACACCACCATCGAGATTACGATCGCAGAGCCTGTGGTCTCCAGGGTTTTCTGCAAAGCCTGCTGCCAATCCCCGACCGATGCCTGAATCTCCTCCCGCAGACGGGAGACCATGTAGACCCCGTAATCCACCCCGAGCCCCATAGCGATGCTCAATGCCACCTGGACATGGAAGGCAAGATTAGCCGACCACTCCTTGATCGAGGTCATATAGGCACCCAGGCCATACTGGGTCATCAGAGTGATAAAGCAGAGACTGATCAATATCAGGGCAATGGTCCAGGAGCGAAACATGATCAGAGTCATCAGGAAGACGGTCAGCGAAGTGGCGACCGGCGCATTCAACCACTCTTTGAACGCCACATCCCGGGTCGCTTCAGTGACCCCCAGAAAACCACCGATGGGCGCTTTGTCGGACAAGGAACGATCGGTGACAACCCGCTGCTCCGGCTGATCCCCGTTAGCCTGCAGTACCACCTCTTCCCCAGGCTTCACTCCGACGGTGATCAGCGCCATTCCCGGATCATCCTGGTGTTTCTTCAGATAGCCCTGAATGTCGAGGATGGTCTGATGGGTCAGTTTCGGGTCCATGGTTTTGACAAACCCGACGATGATCCCCTCATCCCAGGTTCGGGTGTTGACGAAGCCATCCAGTTCACCGGTCGCCGCACTCACCTGCAGCATGCCGTTATACAATGGAATGATCTCCTGAGGATCCGGCAGACGACCATCCGGCCCGGCCCGGTAGGCATATCGGTTCTGCTGCATATGCTGCAGATCGGGGATCGCATAGAGATTCATATGCGCCATCGGCAACGTCCCGAACGGAGCATTCAGCATCATGTTCAGGGTTTTCACGAACTGTACATAGGAGGTGGTATAACCGATATGGGGATGGGCGCGCAGCCAATCCTCAAAGTCCGACAGGGCCTTCACCACTTCTGCATTATTGAAAATACCCTGCGGCGGATCGATCATCTCATCGTAGCAGCGGTCGGGGCCGATCACCCGTTCACCGCGTAGATTCCAGGCATCCAGGCCACACTGTGGCAGCGTCCCTGCCTTTGAGCGAATCACGATATTGGCGGTGATCACCCCGGGCATCATCTGCGATAAGGTCTCCAGATGGGCGATCGCTTCAACCTCGCCCCCATCTTCCGTCAACTCGCCAAGCAGATAGTAATCCTTGTAGGCCGCCCTGGGGTAGTGAATACCCTTCTCAACCCCCGGCATGATATCGAACTCATCCTGAATACGGGCCACTTCCGGATCGTTCCGCCCCGCTTCACCGGACAGCAAAGCAGAGAAGCCCCGATCCAGTTCCGCCATGGAGGCGGAGGCGAGCCAGATCCCGATCACCGCCACCAGCGGTAGCCACTTCATCGGCCCGGTGAGAATACCGGTCACCCCCCTGGCCAGGTGCAACTCCCAACCCCGCTCATGTTTTCGGTCTCGAACCTTGGGGGGAAAACTCACCATCAACAGAGGAATCAGGGTGGTGGTGGTAAGAATCAGGGTCGACATACCGAAGATGCCGAAGTAGGCGTAAGCCTTGTAGAAAGAGATATCGATGAATGAGATGGCAAAGAAACCATGCAGATCGGTACCGATGGAGAGCGCCGCCGGCACCACCGTATGGCGGATCGAGGTGAATGCGGCTTGCTCCGGGTCCTGGGTGGCATGCAGCTCCTGCATGAAGCGTCGGGTGATCTGCATCGAGTGGCCGATGCCGATCGCCAGCAGCAGCATCGGTGTCAGGGCCATCATGGTGGTGAGCTTGAACTGGGTATAGCCCATCAGGCCGAGGGTCAGAATGATGGTCATCCCCACCCCCACCAGCGGCAGCAGGGCACAGCTCCAGTGGCGGAACTCATACCACAGCACCAACAGAATGATCAGCAGCGAGATCCCGAACAGCCAGGCCTTGTCCCACAACTCCTCGACCATCGAGGCCAGAAAATAGGGCTCTCCCGAGATGTAGAACTCCACCCGCTCCCCATAGCGGACCTCGTACTCCTCCATCAGCTGGCGAACCTCAGCGATCCAATCGAGATGGTGCTGCTTCAACTGATTACTGAAATCACCGATGATGAAGGTGCCCGTTGCCCGACAACGCTCGTGTACGCGACTGATTGAGATATTGGAGATCAAGCCGTCCTCGCCGAGGATATCGCACTTGCGGCCCTGGCCATCCTGGTAGTAGACCAGCAGCGGTTCGAGCACAATATGTTTCTCCAGGCCGGCACGCAGATAGTTGATCTGATGCGGTTGCAGTCGCGGATCGTCCGACAAACCAGCCGCCGGCAGCAGCCGGCTGAAATCGAGACTGCCATTGGGGGTGATGCCCAGGTTGCGCAGTTTGGATGAGGGCAGGCCGACAAAGTTGGCAACATTGGCAAACGGCAGTTCGCTGACATCCCGATAGAAGGCCTCAACCATCTTGATGAACCAGGGCTGGTAGATATCCCCCTGTTTCAGTTTCATACCCCAAACCATCAGATTGCCCATGCCATAGGTCTGGTCGCTGTAGAGATTGGTCGCGATATAGGGATTGGAGAGGGGCAGCAGTGAATCCGGGTCGTTACGCAGATTGACCTGATCGACATAAAACAGGGCAGTCAGGGTTGCCGCAAACAGCAGCAGAACGGTCAAACGGCGATGTCTGAGCACGAACCTGGCGTAGTCTGCAGCGTAGTCCCTCCGCCGGGTGCTCATCGACTCACCGCCTCTCGCTTCGCAGCAGCGCGGTAACCGCTCGACCCAAGACTATTTTGCATAACCCTGCAGGGTCTCTTCAGACCAGTAGCTGTCGTCCAGCTCCACGTTCAGGGAGATGGTGTTGCGCGGAACGAAGACCATACTGTCCTTGCCATCCTGATGGCTGATGGCATAGATATAGCGGGGATAACTGATACGCGGATCGGGCTGATCAAGCGATTGCCAGTCCACCGAGACGGTTTTTATCTTTTCGCCCTTCTTGTAGTAGACCGTGCGGTAGACCGCAAAGGTTCGCTGATCGATATCGCTGATGTGATAATCGTACCACCAGTTCTTGAAGCGGGTTGTACTTTTCAATCGATAGACCGGTTTGCCGATGTGAGCACACTGGGGGCCGGGCAGCCTAAGGGTATAGCGGCTCCTCTCCCAGGGCTCGAGCTGCATCACCTCCAGGCACTTCTCAATCTTGCCCAGCCCGAGCAGTTCATGAATCTCATCCTCCGGGGTACGCAAAACCAGCTCACCATAGGTCAGATTGGTACCGAACCAGACATCTTCATAGGAGGGCTCATTGATGCGTCGGATCTTGCGCAGCGCCGGCAGCCACATGGAGAGGGTCGCACTCTTCTGTGGGTCTGTATAGCGGGTCAATAGCACCCCGGTACCCTTGGTCTTGCCGGAGGTCAATATCGCCATCTGCTGGGATTTGATCGCCGGATCCTCGGGCGAATTGTTGACGTAGGTATCGAAGGTCTGAACCCCAGGCTTGCGTCCCTGGGTACGCATCGCCAACGGCGCCCGGTTGACCACCACGGAAACATCCCGACCCTGGCGCCGACTGAGGGCATTGTCCAGCAGACCACCATGGGCTGCGGTATAGGCCTGTTGCGCAATCTCATCCGCGTCGTTCAGCGGCTCTGCATGGTGCGCTGAATCAGCTGCCAGGAGTCCCTCACCAAACAGCCAAATCAGACCTGCTAGAAGGCAATGTGGGCATTTTCGATACATGGTTCCGACTCTGCCATGGATGACCACAGCAGACAAGCGAGTGAAATCCCTAATCATGTTGCTTCCCTGTAACAATTCATTCCATCGCCGAAAGGTCATCCTCGCGCGGAGCGTAGATGGAAACAAGCCAAACAGCGATCACGCAATGCGCAATCACAATCGAAACCGATTTTTCACCGGCCCGCCCCTCAGGTACAATTGCCGGCTCTCTAGTCAAGCATTCAGGATTGAAGTGGAAAATTTCAGAGGCACCACAATTCTCTCCGTCAGACGCGGCGGTAAAGTCGTGATCGGCGGTGACGGCCAGGTCTCCCTGGGCAATACGGTCATGAAGGGCAATGCCCGCAAAGTCCGCCAACTCCACAAAGGCCAGGTGATTGCCGGATTCGCCGGCGCCACGGCTGATGCCTTCACCCTGTTTGAGCGGTTTGAGGGTAAACTGGAGAAACACCAGGGCCATCTGACCCGCGCTGCGGTTGAAATGGCCAAGGACTGGCGAACCGACCGGGCACTGCGTCGCTTGGAGGCGCTGCTCTGTGTCGCGGATGCCAAGGCCTCCCTGATCATCTCGGGCACCGGCGATGTGATTGAACCGGAACAGAGTCTGATGGCGATCGGTTCCGGCGGCAGCTTTGCCCAGGCCGCCGCCCGCGCCTTGTTGGAAAATACCCAACTCAGCGCCCGTGAGATCGTCGAAAAAGGGCTTGGTATTGCTGCTGACATCTGCATCTATACCAACCACAACCGGGTGCTCGAAGAGCTGGACAGCGAAACTTAAACCGGATGAACCCGAACCGAGCTGCGAGGTCGGCAGAATCAAGCACACCCCTGCTGACAGGCAGCGGGGCGGAAACCGTGCTGATGTGTCGCGACACCGCTTAAACATATTCAGTAAGTCGCCTTGAGGAAACTGCAGAGAAGCCAAGGCGTAGTAACAACAGGCTTTATTTCATGTCGCAAATCACACCCCAACAGATCGTTGCCGAACTGGATAAACACATCATCGGCCAGAACGACGCCAAGCGTGCGGTAGCCATTGCACTGAGAAACCGCTGGCGCAGGGCTCAGGTGGATGAGACCCTGCGGAATGAAATCACACCCAAGAACATCCTCATGATCGGCCCTACCGGCGTGGGAAAAACCGAGATTGCCCGCCGCTTGGCGAAATTGGCCAATGCACCCTTCATCAAGGTGGAAGCGACCAAATTCACCGAAGTGGGCTATGTCGGCCGTGAAGTGGATTCAATCATTCGCGAACTAGCCGATTCCGCCGTAAAAATGGTCCGCGAAGGGGAGATGGAGAAGGTCTCAGAAGAGGCCAGCCATGCGGCGGAAGAGCGGATTCTCGATGTGCTGTTACCAGCCCCCAAACCCACTGGATGGGACGACACCGAAACTGGCAGCGGTGTCTCCAGCTCAACCCGGGAGAAGTTCCGCGACAAGCTGCGCAGCGGCTCGATGGATGACAAAGAGATCGAAATCGAGGTCAACACCACACCGGTGGGTGTTGAGATCATGGCACCTCCCGGCATGGAGGAGATGACCAGCCAGTTGCAGGGGATGTTCCAGAATCTGGGCAGTGGCAGAACCCGACGACGCAAGTTGCGCATCAAAGATGCCTTCAAGGTGTTGAGTGACGAAGAGGCGGCGAAGCGGATCAATGAGGAGGACCTCAAACTGCGCGCCCTGGAGACCGTGGAGCAGCATGGCATCGTCTTCATCGACGAGCTGGACAAGGTTACCAGCCGGACTGAGACCAGTGGCGCCGACGTCTCCCGTGAGGGGGTGCAGCGGGATCTGCTGCCACTGGTGGAAGGCTGCACCATCTCCACCAAGCACGGCATGGTGAAGACCGATCATATCCTCTTCATCGCCTCCGGCGCCTTCCACCTCAGCAAGCCCTCGGACCTGATTCCGGAGCTGCAGGGACGGCTGCCGATCCGGGTCGAGCTGTCGGCTCTCAACACCGATGACTTCATCCGCATTCTGACCGAACCCGATGCCTCGCTCACCGAGCAGTACCAGGCTCTGCTGAATACGGAACAGGTGCGCCTGGAGTTTACCGAGGGGGGAATCAAGCGGATTGCGGAAACCGCCTGGCAGGTCAACGAGCGAACCGAGAACATCGGTGCACGGCGACTGCATACGGTGATGGAGCGACTGCTGGAGAGCATCTCCTTCGAGGCCTCCGAGCAGAGCGGCCAAACCGTCGTCATCGACGAGGCCTATGTGGACAGTCAGCTCTCCCAGCTGGTGGCGGATGAGGACCTGAGCCAATATATCCTTTAGTGATCATCAGCAAGCGATCGGCAGCCGGTTGACTCGGACAAACCCTGTTCAAAGCCTGCTTATGGGTACGCGGATCCGATATAAAGTGGCCGCGCCCAACAATTGAATAACAGATGAATTGAGAGAAAACCATGTCACATCCCAATCCGACAGAGATCCACCTGCACAAGCAGTCCCGTGTCCTGGAAATCAGTTTCGATGACGGCAACAAATACAGCTATCCCGCAGAATATCTACGGGTCTTCTCCCCCTCCGCAGAGGTGCAGGGCCATGGCCCGGGTCAAGAAGTGTTGCAGGTTGGCAAGGAAGAGGTGAATATTGCCCATATTGAACCTGTGGGAAATTACGCCATCTGCCTACACTTCGACGACGAACACAACACCGGGATCTATTCCTGGGATACCTTGTATCAGTTGGGCGTCAACTACGAACGCTACTGGCAGGACTATCTGCAACGACTGCAGACGGCAGGTTACCAGCGCAAGGAGCCATCGGCTTAAGGCGCTCATAGATCGAAACAAGTGGTGATACCATGAAGGACGAGAAGACGACACATTTCGGCTATCAGGATGTGCCGGTCGGCGAAAAAGCGGGACGGGTTCGGCAGGTATTCGACTCCGTCGCCAACAAATATGACCTGATGAACGACCTGATGTCATTCGGCATACACCGGCTGTGGAAACGCCATACCATTGAAATGTCCGGTGTCCGTAAAGGACAGCGGGTTCTCGACCTGGCCGCCGGTACCGGTGATCTTTCAGCCCGCTTCAGTGGCCTGGTCGGCGATCAGGGTGAGGTGGTCTTCTCCGACATCAACGCCGCCATGCTCAGCCAGGGCAGGGACCGGATGATCGACGAGGGGCGGGTTGCCAATGTCCGATATGTTCAGGCGGACGCCCAATACCTGCCGTTCCCCGACGACTACTTCGATTGCGTCACCATCGGCTTCGGCCTGCGTAACGTCACCGACAAGCAGCTGGCGTTGAATGCCATATTCCGGGTGATCAAGCCTGGCGGTCGTCTGCTGGTGCTGGAGTTCTCCAAACCGGTCCACCAGCCGCTGCAGAAAGTTTACGACCTCTACTCCTTCACTCTGCTACCAAAGATCGGCAAACTGGTCACTCAGGATGAGGATAGCTACCGCTACCTGGCGGAATCGATACGCATGCACCCGGACCAGGAGACCTTGAAGGGCATGCTGGAACATGCCGGGTTCGAGCGCTGCGACTACTTCAATCTGACCGGTGGCGTAGTCGCCATACATCGGGGCTACAAAGTCTAATGACCATCACAGCCGCCCTGTTCGCCAGCCTGGAGCAACTGCTCAACCAAGCGATCAATATGGATCCCGAGGCCGCCAAGCGACTGGCCCCGATGCAGGGTCGGGTGATCCAGCTGGATCTGCTCGGCACCGGACTGAACTTCTACATGATCCCCGAACCCCAGGGATTCCAGGTGCTTAGCCATTTTGAGGGCGAAGCGGACTGCCTACTGCGCGGCAGCCTGCTCGACCTGGCCAGCATGCGCAATCCCAGTAACAGTAGCGATCAGCTGTTCAGTGGTTCGGTCACCATCGAGGGGGATACCGCCCTGGCGCAACGATTCGGTGAGTTCTTCAGCAGCCTCGATATCGACTGGGAAGAGCAACTCTCCCGACTCACCGGAGACGTCGCCGCCCATCAGATCGGTAGCCTGGCGCGGGGCTTCCTGGGATGGGGTAAACAACTCAACCAGACCACCAGCCTCAACCTGAAAGAGTATCTTGAGGAGGAGTTACGGCTGATACCCGGACGCTACGAAATGGACCCCTTTCTTCAGGATGTGGATCGCCTGCGTGACGATGTGGAACGGCTTGAAGCCCGCGTTCAAAGGCTCTCGCGCGGTGACGACCAGGAGGATAAAACTTCGTGATCCGTCCCTCTCAAGCACTCCGTCTGATCCACATCAATCTGGTACTGCTGCGCCACGGCCTGGATGAGGTGATCCTCGCCACCCACCTGTTCCGCCCGATCCGGTTTCTGATCTATCTCTCTCCCTGGTTCTGGTTCCGCAAAGACCGGGGAAGCTATCCGGTGCGGATCCGCCGGGCACTGGAAGATCTGGGGCCGATCTTTGTCAAATTCGGCCAGATCCTCTCCACCCGGTGTGACCTGCTGCCGGACGACCTGGCCAATGAACTGGCCAAACTTCAGGACCGAGTCCCCCCCTTCCCTGGCAGCCAGGCGAGAAAGATCATCGAAAAGGCGTTCGGCAAGCCGATCGATGAGATGTTAGAGGCTTTCGATGAGAAACCCCTCGCCTCAGCCTCCATCGCCCAGGTGCACACCGCTCAGTTGAAGGATGGGCGCAAGGTGGTGGTGAAAGTTTTAAGGCCAAACATCGAAAAGACCATCCGCCGGGATGTTGATCTGCTTTTCACCATCGCCCATCTGGCGGAAAAGTACTGGAAAGAGGGACGCAGACTCAGACCGGTGGAGGTTGTACAGGAGTATGAGAAGACCATTTTCGATGAACTGGATCTGATGCGGGAAGCGGCCAACGCCTCCCAGTTGCGACGCAACTTCCTCGACAGCGAAACCCTCTATGTACCCGAGGTCTATTGGGATCTGACCCGGCAGAACGTATTCGTCATGGAGCGTATCAGCGGCACTCCGGTAGGTGATATCGAGACGCTGCGCCAGCAGGGCATCAGTATGAAACTGCTTGGTGAGCGGGGTGTCGAGATATTTTTCACCCAGGTCTTCAAGTACAACTTTTTTCATGCCGATATGCATCCAGGCAATATTTTCGTCGAACCGGACGGACGTTATATCGCAGTGGATTTCGGCATCATGGGGACGCTCACCGAAGAGGATAAGCGCTACCTGGCTGAGAACCTGCTGGCCTTCTTCAATCGGGACTACAATCGGGTCGCCCAACTCCATGTGGCCTCCGGCTGGGTGCCCAAGGAGACCCGGGTGGAAGAGTTCGAGTCGGCGATCCGTACCGTCAGCGAACCAATCTTCGAAAAACCCCTCAGTGAGATCTCCTTCGGCCACTTTCTGTTGCGCCTGTTCCAGACTGCGCGGCGCTTCGATATGGAGGTTCAACCACAGCTTGTGCTGCTGCAGAAGACCCTGCTGAATATCGAGGGACTGGGTCGTCAGCTCTATCCTCAACTCGACCTCTGGACCACCGCGAAACCCTTCCTCGAACGCTGGATGAGTGAACAGATCGGACGCCGTGCGTTCGTCGGCAAACTGAGAAAGAATCTGCCCCAGATCGCTGAAAATCTGCCAGATCTGCCCAACAAGCTGAACAAGATCATCGATGACGCAGCGGCCGGCAAGCTGACCCTCAACTGGGAGTCGCAAGAGCTGCAGAAACTGCGCCAACAGATGCAGCACAACCACCTCAACACCCTGACCACCATCTCCGGCAGTGCGCTGCTGCTAAGTGGTTCGCTACTGTTGGTGTTCGGCAGCGGCGGACTGATTCCGGCCACCCTGGCCACCGCACTCGGCATCGGCCTGGGCAGCGGCGGCGGCGTCCTTCTGCTGAGAAGCTGGTTCAAGGCGTCCGGCTGACGAAGAATAAAAGTCCGTGAATAGACGCAAATGGTATCAAGCCTTAATGGTACTCACTTAAGCGCCAAGAAACTCATGGCCCTTAAATAACCTTGGAGGGGCAGGGCCCCACCAAATACGCTTTAAGATCTGCATAAGGCCAAGGGCTGCCATGTTCAAAAAAGCGCTTGCACTTGTAACACAATATTCCTATGGCATTCGCGTTCATTTGCGGACTTTTTTCTTATCTCTGCTCAAGCATGATTGCACCGATTAGGGCCCATTTGAGAAATCATCACTCTCATCCTGCGACACCGCTTGGCGCAGCGGTAAAATTGATCCATGATTAATGTATGGTTCAGCGTAGGGAGAGAAGCATGACAGAGACCCCCCAAGATCCGATGGAACGCCTGGCGAAAGCCTATGACAAGATGTTGCACGAGGTACACGAAGCCGTCGAAACGGCCCGGGAGAACACCCTGCCCGGCCTGAAGGATTATCTTGAAGATGCACGTGAAAAGATGATCGAACTGGGCGAACTGAGCCGGGAAGAGGCCGAAAAGGTCTCCACCTATGTGGAGCGGGATATGAAGGATGCGGCCAGCTACCTGCTGGAGACCGGTGAGCAGCTCTCAGCCTGGTGGCGATTCGATGTACAGCAGGTGGAAGAGCGTATGCTGGAGATGTTCACCAGCGTGGCCGATCAAACCAAACTTGAGCTGGCCAAGCTGGCCCAACGTGCCAATACCGCATCCCTCTATCATACCGGCGAGGTAACCGGACCGGGCACCCTGATCTGCACCGCATGCGGCAAAGAGATGCACTTCAAGAAGACCGGCCACATTCCACCCTGCTCAGGCTGCAAAGGAACCGACTTTCAGCGTTCCAGTAGCTAAACTCCGAGCCTGAGATGCTGTGAATTTGCGGCATAATATGAGCGCCATCAAACGAATGGCGCTCAATACAAGAGAAGCAACCGCTAAACACGCCAATCACCGCGAATCTGCGCAAACAGGCCAGGAATGTAGAAAAGTCATTCGCGGTTCATTGCACTGATTAGCGTCCATAGGGGATTAATGTCCGAGCTGCCCTCCCAACTTCATCCTTAAAGTTGGGAGGTAGCTGATCTCGTTATGCCGCATAGAGGGCCTTGGCCTCCTGGGCCGCTTTCGCCTCTTCCTCGCTATAGGCCTTGCCTGACCAAAGCATCTCATAGGCGATCTCCTCATTACCGTTCTCACAGATCTCCAGGACCCGTTTGAACAGGGGCTGAAAGGTCTCGCTGCGATGCGACAGCTCATGCTCATCAAAACTCCGCCAGAAGGTAACGATCAAAGCCTCCCGGGCTTTCAGCTCACTCGATACCGGCTGGCCGATGGTCGACCCTTCATTGGAGATCTGGCCGCTGTTCAGCGCAACAAAACCGCCGATGAAACCACTCTCGGAGTGATAGGTCTTGACGTTCTCGCACAACTCGGCAACCCGTTCCTGCAGATCATCCACCGTATAACCCGGCTTGAGAATTACACGATTCACTGTCACCGCACCATCATAGGGAAAGTCAGCAATCAAACCGCTCATGGCCACCTCCAAGCATATTACTATATTCTAAATATCTGACTAAGGTACCCGGAAATAGTTTTGAACTAATAACCACATGTAAAATATAGAATTTGTCAGCTTTGACAAGGTACAGGTCAGGATGTCAGCCAATACTGTACGTCCTGATTCTGCAGAAAAGTTTCCGCCTCAGGGCCTTGTAACAGCGCCAAGGTGGCCAGCAGCCCGGCCTCGGTGCAAGTAGCTGCCGCAACTGTTGCCGAGCGTGATACTGCATCGATTGGCCAGCCAGTTTTGGGATTCAGCAAATGGCCATAACGTTTTCCATTGTGAATCAGATAGCGCCGGGTATCGCCACTGGTCGCGAGGGCGCCACGACGGATCTTCAGCACACCCTTTGGTGTGTCGGGATGACTCGGGTTTTCAATACCAACCGACCAGGGTTGCTTGGATAGCCTCATCCCGCCTGTGCAGATATCACCACCGTAGTTGATCAGCAGCGCCCTGTCGGTGTGCTGCTGTAACAGCTGCAGAGTACGATCCACCGCATACTCTTTGCCGATGCCGCCAAAGTCGATCTCCATACCTTCTAGAAGGGTCAGAAAGGGCCTGGACCAGGTCAGTTTCTGCCAACCCACAAAGGGCATGACCTGTTCAATTTGTTGCTGTCTGGGCAGTTGACTGCCATGATCAAAACGCCAGACACGCCTCAACACACCGGACGTGATATCGAACAGACCCTCACTCAACTGCCAGCAGAGCTGGGCAAAGTCGAGCAGCTGAGCGAGCTCCTCATCGACTTCAACAGGATTCCCGCCACTGTTGTTGATCAGATGGACCGGATTGTCATTGAGATAGCGACTTAACTTGGACTCGATGCGCCAGGCTTCCTGGGCGGCGATATTGAGCAGCTGCCTTGCCTGTGCTTCCTCGTCGACCTCCATGAACAGCTCACAGGGACTTGCCATGGCTTCAAACGAACCGATCCAATAGCTGTCTGCGGCAATCAGTTTGACTGGACGATCGTTCACTATGCTTCCGCCTGGGGCCGGTATTAACCCGGCGACTTCGGGCCTGGTAATAACGGGTGGCCCAGCCGCTTAGAACTTAAAACTTAACTGGACAATAAATGCTTCAACATCGGGATAGAGCTCCATATCGTTGAGGATCCCCGGAATCACCGACTCGGTATTGTCGTTGCTTTGCAGATAATATTCCAGGCGCAGACTCAGCTCCTGTTCATTCCTCAGGGTCATCCCATATCGCATACCGACAGTCAGCGCCTGCATATTCCCCAGCCGGTAATCGGCTGAGACATGATCAGGCAGGCTTTCACCCTGTATGAAGAAACGCCGATAGAAATCCGCTTCACTCTGATCGTAGTAACGGATGTGCGGCTCCAGATAGTGTCGGCCATCCAGAATCCAGCGGTAACGCAGGTCGATGGTATGGGATGTGATACCCCAGTCATCCCAGAAGTAGCGATAGGAGAGATCGAGGATATCCGTTTCAAACTGATGCTTCACCTGCCAATAGAGACTCTGCTTCTGACGCGCATCCGGACGCTGCTCGTAGCGGTACTCCAGCGGACGTCCATCATCACCCAACACACTGACGATTTTAAATGGATCGGTGAGATAACCGGATACATCACTAAACGAATAACTTACCTGCATGATGGTCTTGCGATCGATCACCTGAGTGAGGCCGAAAATCAGATCCAGGATATCCTTGTTCTCCTCGCTGTCACCGCGGGTGGCATTGAACTCACTTCGATAATTCGCTTGCCCGTCATCGATGACCATGCTTGACAGACCAATGGGGATATTGCCCTCCGGATATACCGTATCGTAGGCCAGCGAGAGCCCGGTGTTCAGCGTCGTGTTACGCTTGTTGAAGTCCCTGGAGAGGTTGGCATTGGCACTCAGCGATCGGTAATCATACTCGGTTGAAAAATTGATACCGAAGCCGGTTTTGTAGTCCCGGTTGATTGGCTGTTCCCACTGGGAACTGAGAGCAAACCGATTATCCCGAAATGTATCATCCAGTGGCGTCTCCTCCGACGCAGCAGTATAGGCACCTTTACCTGAGGGTCGGGTAAAGGTCTGTGGTTGATCGCTGGGGGTTGCGCCATTGGCTGAGGCCCCGCTCAACGTATCGAAAACGAATTTCAGGTTCAGCGCCCTCGCTTCACCAAAATCCCGTGTAGCACTGATTACCGGCTCCACTGCAGTTACCCTGTCCACTTCGGAGTAGTAGAGTACCGCACTGTCGAAACTCCAATCCCCCTCCTCGCCCAGACTGTCGCTACTGTTCACCCCAAGCAGACCACAGGTTGCCGCTGTCAAGGCATGACGTATCTTTTTCGGCTTCATCAATTGCACCCGCAACCCCCTCCGGCAAAACCCCGGCCGCCGCTCGATGCCTCTTTACTGAAATAGATATGGTCATCGAGACCGGCACTGAGCGGATCCGAAATCAGCTGCATCTCGGGTTTTGCAAGAACACTGCGCTGCCAGGGTTCGACCCCCAGATTCGCGCAACCAGCAAGTGACAAGACGACAACAACTGTCATCAGGAACAACTTTACCGACATACTCTCATCATCCTTATACTTCGCAGCAAAACAGGAAACGGACATTTTGACAAAGTTTTATTTAACCAATCTTAATGGACAGGATTCAGTGCCTGCAAGATCTCCGCCTCACGTTCGGCTGCTTGAGATCTAAAGAAACCGGTATGCTTGACAAGAAGCCTGCCATCCCTGCCGATCAAATAGGAAGCTGGCATCCCTTGCAGGTCGTAGTGTTTGGCCAAGAGCCCCTTCGGGTCGTAGTGAATGGTGAACTCAACTGGTGTGTTAGTCAGGAACCGCTGCGCCTCTCCACGTATCTCATCGAGATTGATTCCAATAATCTCCAGACCCGCACCCTGGTACTTTCGATGCATCTCATTCAACCAGGGAAGGGCTTCACGACAGGGATCACACCAGGATGCCCAGAAATCGAGCAGTACCACCCGACCCCGGTATTGTTCAAGATCGAATTCCGATCTCTGTTCTTCTCTCCCTTGCTGTTGCGCAGCGTCTATCACTGCAACGAAGAAGATCAGCAACGGAATCAGGGTAACAGCAATTAGAGAGGGGTTGATGTGTCTCATATTCAAAGTCCGGACTGTTGTGGGTTTTAACAGTGGTTACGCTCTTTGTAGTGGATGCTTTATCATTCAGTATACCAGTTGTTTACCAGAGCCTTTTGCAACTGGAGACGTCTCCATCAATAGGCCGACTAACACCTATAAAGGACTGCTCCGAAGTGATCTGGCAAGGTTAAAATCGGCTTGTATAAATAACAAAGCTTAAAAAAAATCCATACAGGCAAACCTTTTGGCGCCATCATAATATAACGGTGATTTATACTGCGGAATAGATTATCAAAGAAGAAATAATCGCAATTGTTTCATGTCGATAAAGGAGTATTGTCATGCTTAAAAGAGTGCCCATACATTTTTCGAAACTCTTTTTCATTAGTGGCTAGGCCTATGGTGCAACGTCGCATCCACAGCCATTCTCTCTCCCGGCAGCAGCATCACGCTCAATGGCACAACATCCACCATCGACCCGGACCTCGCAGGCACGGTTATTCATGAATACCTCATTGGATTCGAAGTCACAGATCCCATTGGCGACACACTGCTGACAGGCAGCTACCTGGACAAAACATTCTCGGGATATATGATTGGTTGGTAACAGGATACAGCGGCTATCTGACCGATGTGGATTATCGCAGAGATGACTTAGGCGATTTGGCTCCTGATCTGGCAACCAGATTAAACGACGGGAACGACATCCTGTTCGATTTCCCTACAGAGCTGGAACCGCCCGACTCCAGTCTGTTCTCATCGATTGCTACCGATGCTGCTCTGTTTGAGCTGACAGGCAGCGCTTGTATTGGAGTTGAGGATTTCATCTATGACGTGGACTATCTGGTCGAACTCGACGGTATCGCCGCCCCCTCCCCCGTTCCTCTGCCTGCAGCTTTCTGGCTGTTCGGTTCGGCAGTGATTGGCCTGATCGGGTTTCAGAGACAACACCGAAAGGAGTGATGGATCAAAGGCCGTCTGAAAAGCGGCCTGATCCGTTATTCACTTCTTAAATCTTTTCTTGATCGCCTTTTTGGAGGCGCTTCCTTTCTTCCTGGTTACAGCCTTTTTCACCAGCGACTTTTTCCCTGTTTGTTTCTTAGTTCTCTTTGCCGTTACCTTTTTGACCTGGCTGCCCCTGCTGTTCTTCAGTGAGCCCTTTTTCTTGGCGACCGTTGTTTTTTTGCTTAACAACTTTCTGGCAGTTTTTTTAACCTGCTTTTTCACGGTTTTCTTTGCGGCAGGCGTTTTCTTGTGCAGCTTTTTTCTACTACTTGTCTTCGTTGCCTGAAGCGGCTTTTTAACAACCTTCTTCTTTGATGGCATCGCTTTTTTACGGGTTGCCTTAGATTTGCTTTTTTTGACGGTGTTTACAGAGGTTTTGGTTTTTACACTGACCTTCTTCTTCAACGGCGTTGTCGGTTTACGCTTCTTGGCAAACGATTTTTTCACAACCTTAGCCTTTGAGCGGCTCTTGGTTGTCACCTTTTTCTTTGTTTGGGTGGTTTTTTTACGGCTTACTACAGGCTTACTTCTCTTGCTGGATGATTTTTTGACAACTTTTGCCGTGGCTTTTGCTTTACTGCTGATTTTTTTCTTCTTCTTACCCTGAGCCGACTTTTCAGATGAGACTTTAGCCCGCTTCACCCCAGGCTTGGCGCTCTCCTTGAGTTTACGATGCGGTTTGCTCGTTTCGGCCTTTTTTGTCTCGCTCGGCTTGGTGCGCTTCTGCGGGGGGGGGTTTGAAGCTTTGGCCGCTTTTGCGGCGCTCTTTTTTGAAGGCTGTTTGGATAGGCGCTTAGCCGATTTCAGCGGTTTGCTAGCGCGCTCCTCAGGCTTTCTTTGGGCGGTCCCCCCGGACTCTGTCTCTGCCTGTGTCGCGGCCTGGGAACCTGACGTCTGACCAGACCTGGCAACCTCTTTGCTCGCCCTGGCTGAAGTTGCCGCTGTGTCACTGTCGGCATCTTCGATCGCCTGCATCAGGTGCCCGAAAACCGCCTCAAGGCTTCCATTGCCATCCACCCGAACCAACCGACCGCTTTTTTCATAATGTGTGATGAGTGGCGCGATCAGATGATCGAAAACGTGAATCCGGCTGCTGACTGTCTCCTCATTGTCATCTGAACGCTGGTGCAGTCGGCCACCGCAGATATCGCAAACTCCATCGACAACCGGTGGATTGCGGTAGACATTGTAGAGCGCACCGCAGCTGCGACAGGTGCGCCTGCCGACCAGGCGCTCCATCAGATGGTCATTATCGATATCGATCAACAACACCAGATCCAGTGGCTGGCTGATCTCCTGCAAAAGCTCATCCAGGGTAAGTGCCTGTAACAGATTTCTGGGAAATCCGTCGAGAATGAAACCGTCCGCCATGGCTGGAAGCAGCAGTTGCTCACGTATCAGCCCAAGAATGATATCTTCCGTTACAACCCGTCCCGCATCCTGCAGCGCCTTCACCTCCAGACCCAACTCGCTCTCTTCAGCGATCGCCTGCTTGAGTAGATCACCCGTGGTAACAATGGCAAGAGCAAGCTTTTCTGCCAACAGAGCGGACTGGGTTCTCTTACCAGCCCCAGGCGCTCCGAGTATCACGATACGCATTCCTTACAAGTCCCCCCTTGGCCAGATCACATTATCATATAATCCTTTGTAATACAGCAGCTTAAATAGCCTTGTCCGATTTGAATCAGGACCGTTGCCGATGCCTGATCAGCTGTGCTGTAGAGTGAAATTATGCTTGTTAGTTAAACCTTGGCCCAGGGCACAAAGGACGTCTACTGCATGATACATAGGCTCTACGAATCAAAAAGATAGTCGAATTGCCGAGTTGCGTTCACTGATTTCAACTGACTAACAATTAAGAAATTCCATGGCTCCATCCAACTTTTGGATTAGCCGAATCTGGTTCGCTTGGTTAAGCTAATCCGAGATTTCCAGTAAAGTCAACGGACTTTACCAACCAGACACAAGGATCCTGACACACTGGGCGACCGGAATGGCTTAGATCGGGGGGCAACTCACAGGTAACGGGTGATCTCCGGTCATAAGACGTCTCAGCAGGCTGGGCGATTCATACCCCCCCACTGCTTGGTTATTTCGTGACCCGCCGCGTGTAGAACCACGGACTGCAGGATCATATCCGGCTGTGACCGTACTATGGCGCCATCATGATGGCTCAGCACGCGTCAACACCCAGGATTGGGGTACTACGGTCTGGTCAGTATGTACTAAAAGGGTCGATTAGATTATTCTTCTCTGCCTCAGGAAGTGACTGCATGCAGAGTAACCTCATGTCTGAAATACCAGACATTACAGATTCTGAGCTCTGGATCATCGAAACCACACTGACCGAACGATATGGTTGCAAGGTGGAGACACAGATCGCAGACGCCGAGATTCGTCTGATGCCATCAGACCGGGGGCTGAGCAGCTGCCCGGCTATCTATTGGAGTCAGGAGGGGTGTAACTTCATCATTTTCAAAACCGGTAGCCGAACATACCGCTGCCAGTTCTTTTACCGTGGGTATCAGCAGTACGGTACCGGGGTGCGCGAATACGACGACCCGACAGAATGTGTGGTGTCACTGCTCCAGACCCAAGCGGATCATTCGGCTCGGGAAAAGGTGATATCTTAACGACCGAATTAATTAAAAATATTGCAATATCAATAACATAAGGGGATCATCAATGACAGCAAAAAATGCATTCTATGCACAATCAGGAGGCGTTACCGCAGTAATCAACGCTTCCGCCAGTGGCGTGATCGAAACAGCCCGTAAACATCCTGACCAGATTGCCAATGTCTACGCCGGCCGTAACGGCATCATCGGCGCACTCACAGAAGATCTGATCGACACCAGCCAGGAGTCTGCAGAAGATATCGCAGCACTCAAGCACACCCCCTCCGGCGGTTTCGGCTCCTGCCGTTTCAAACTGAAGAGTCTGGAAGACAACAGGCGTGAATATGAGCGCCTGATCGAAGTCTTCAAAGCACACAACATCGGCTACTTCTTCTACAATGGCGGTGGTGACTCTGCCGATACCTGCTACAAGGTGTCCCAACTCTCTGAAAAAATGGGATTTCCTGTACAGGCCATCCATGTCCCGAAAACCGTCGACAACGATCTGCCGATCACCGACAACTGCCCGGGCTTTGGCTCCGTCGCCAAATACATCGCCGTTTCCACGCTGGAAGCCTCCTACGATGTTCGCTCAATGGCAGCCACCTCCACCAAGATTTTCGTCATCGAGGTGATGGGCCGTCATGCGGGCTGGATTGCCGCTGCGGGCGGATTGGTCGAAGACCAGGGTATCCCGGTTGTGGTACTGTTCCCTGAAATCGAATTCGACCAGGAGAAGTTCCTTGCCAATGTGGATGCCAAGGTCAAGGAGTTCGGATACTGCACCATCGTGGTATCGGAAGGCTGTCACTGGCCTGACGGCAAGTTCCTCGCCGAACAGGGTACCCGGGATGCCTTCGGCCATGCCCAACTGGGTGGTGCCGCACCGGTTGTCGCCAACATGATCAAAGACGCCCTGGGACACAAATTCCACTGGGCGGTTGCTGACTACCTGCAACGGGCTGCACGCCATCTCGCCTCTGAATCTGACGTGGAACAGGCCTACGCCCTGGGTCAGGCAGCTGTGGAGAAGGCCTTGCAGGGGAAAAACTCCATCATGCCCACCGTGGTTCGTGAATCCTCCAACCCCTATAAATGGTCCATCGGTGAAGCGCCGCTCAGCGAAGTTGCCAATGTGGAAAAAATGATGCCGATGGAGTTCATCACCGAGGATGGCTTTGGTATCACTGAGGCTTGCAAAGAGTATCTCTACCCACTGATCAAAGGTGAGGCCTACCCCCCATACCTGGACAACGGCATGCCTGATTATGTCACCATGAAAGGGGCAGCAGTACCGAAAAAGCTAGACGTTTTCGAACTATAGATAACGACAAACAGGGGCTGCTTCAGCCCCTTTTTTGTGCTCAGCAACCGAAAACGATTGAGCGTAAGATTCAATCATAGTGGAGGTCGGTCAATGCGGGGCAAACGAAATCAATAAAGTTTTATTTTTTAATATCTCAGGAGGATCTATAAGTGAATACAGAACTGATCTTTGCCCTGGCCTGTGCCGCAGCAGCACTGGCCTACGGCTTCATATCCGTTAAGTGGATTCTCGCGCAGCCGGAAGGCGACGAAAAAATGCGTGAGATCGCCGGCGCGGTACAGGAGGGCGCTCAAGCCTATTTGAACCGCCAGTACACGGCGATCGGCTTTGTCGGTATCGTGGCTTTGGTGGTGATCTACTTTGGCCTGGATAGTGCCACCGCCATCGGATTTGCGATTGGCGCCATCTTCTCCGGTCTGGCGGGCTATATCGGCATGAACATCTCGGTTCGCGCCAACCTGCGGACCGCGGAAGCCGCCCACAACGGTATCAATGCCGCACTCCAGGTCGCCTTCCGAGGCGGCGCCATCACCGGCCTGCTGGTGGTTGGCCTGGCGCTGCTGGGTGTTGCCGGTTACTACTATATCCTGAACATGATGGGTGTCTCAGACAGCCAGGCTCTGCATGCTTTGGTCGGTCTCGCCTTCGGTGGTTCGCTGATCTCCATTTTCGCCCGACTGGGTGGCGGCATCTTCACCAAGGGTGCGGATGTGGGCGCCGATATCGTCGGTAAGGTTGAAGCCGGCATCCCGGAGGATGATCCACGTAACCCTGCCGTGATCGCCGACAACGTGGGTGACAATGTGGGTGACTGTGCCGGTATGGCCGCAGATCTGTTCGAGACCTATGCGGTAACCGTGGTTGCCACCATGCTGCTCGGCAGTCTTCTGGTCACAGGCGTTGGCAACGAAGCCGTCATCTATCCGCTGGTGCTGGGTGGTGTCTCCATCATCGCCTCTGTCATCGGTACCTACTTCGTCAGAGCCAAGGACAGCGATACCAACGTGATGCCAGCCCTCTACAAGGGGCTGATAGTCGCAGGAGTACTGGCCGCAGTCGCCTTCTACTACGTTACAGACTATATGATGGGCAGTGTGGTGCTGACCACAGGTGATACCACGGTATCCGATCCGGTCATGGCGCTCTTCGGCTCAGCCATGATCGGCCTGGTTTTGACCGCTGCCATGGTGGTCATCACCGAGTACTACACCTCCACCGAGTACAACCCGGTGCGCTACATCGCGGAAGCCTCCACCACCGGTGACGGCACCAATGTCATCGCCGGCCTGGGTATCTCGATGAAAGCCACCGCCGCCCCGGTGCTGGTGATCTGCGCGGCCATCTGGGGCGCCTATGATATGGCCGGCCTCTACGGTATCGCCGTGGCAGCCACTTCAATGCTCTCCATGACAGGCATCATCGTCGCCCTCGATGCCTACGGCCCGATCACCGACAATGCCGGTGGCATCGCCGAGATGGCCGAGTTGGACGAGAAGATCCGCAACATCACCGATCCGCTGGATGCCGTGGGCAATACCACCAAAGCGGTCACCAAAGGCTATGCCATCGGCTCCGCCGGTCTGGCCGCTCTGGTGCTGTTTGCTGACTACACCCACAGCCTGGAGAGCCATACCGGTACCGCGATCAGCTTCGACCTCTCCAATCACATGGTCCTGATCGGCCTGTTGATCGGCGGTCTGGTGCCCTTCCTGTTCGGCGCCATGGCGATGGAGGCCGTGGGGCGTGCGGCAGGTGGTATCGTCAACGAGGTACGTCGTCAGTTTCGTGAGAAACCGGGCATCATGGACCACAGTGAAAAACCGGATTACGGCAAGGCTGTGGACATGCTGACCAAAGCCGCGATCAAGGAGATGATCATCCCTTCACTGCTGCCGATTGCGGTACCAGTGCTGGTCGGTCTGTTCCTCGGCGCGCAAGCCCTGGGTGGTCTTCTGATCGGCACCATTGTCACCGGCCTGTTCGTGGCCATCTCGATGACCGCTGGCGGCGGTGCCTGGGACAATGCGAAAAAGTACATCGAAGATGGTAACTTCGGTGGTAAAGGGTCTGATGCCCATAAGGCGGCTGTCACCGGTGACACTGTCGGCGACCCCTACAAAGACACCGCTGGTCCTGCGATCAATCCGTTGATCAAGATCATCAACATCGTCGCCCTGTTGATTGTGCCGATTATCTAACAGAGCACAGCGACAAACCTTCAAGGGGAGCCTCGGCTCCCCTTTTTTATGGCGCAACACCATTTCGATACTATGGTTTTGGTTTAAATCCTTCAGGCAGCCTGATTCAGCTCGGATGAACCAACCCCATCTCTTTGATAATTTATGATTTTTCGAGCCCCCACCAGAAATGGTGACGATCTCATTCCAGGCACCAAACCACGCTAAGCACGGCATTATAACCAGCCGCTCAGCCTCGCCAGGATAATCCATGTGGCAATACGACCCATGGGTCGAGCCAACCGACAGGCTTCTACTGGACACCCGCTCTGGTAATCCGTACTCTTCACCTCTCACATACCACCGGCCCACTGGCTGGATTCGATCACCGCTGTTTTTCACTGCAAGGTAAGACAAATGAACCTAGACCGTGTCTCTTCAGGAAAGAGTATTCCTGACGAAATCAACGTCATTATTGAAATCCCCTCGAACGCCGACCCTGTTAAGTATGAAGTGGACAAGGAGACCGGTGCGATGTTCGTCGACCGTATCCTGCGCACCGCCATGCACTACCCGGCCAACTACGGCTATATCCCTCATACCTTGTCAGACGACGGAGATCCCTGTGATGTAATGGTACCCACAGCGTTTCCTCTGATTCCCGGTTCGGTGATCCGCTGTCGACCTGTAGCGGTACTCAAAATGACTGACGAATCGGGCGACGACGCCAAAGTGGTCGCGGTGCCTGCGGACGATGTCTCAAGCCGCTGGACCCATGTAAAATCCTTCGAAGACATGCCGGAAGAGCTGATGGAACGAATTGCCCATTTCTTCGAACACTACAAAGACCTCGATGAGGGCAAATGGGTTCGTGTATCCGGCTGGGAAGGGGCGGAAGCGGCCAAGCAAGAGGTGAGTAACTCGGTTAAGATGTTCCAGGATGCTCCAGAAAAACCAAACTTTTAAACCGTCTGGGCGCCAAGCTTTCTATCCAGGAGTGAAGTATGAAGGTCTGTATCGTATCTGACAGTCATGACCATATTCCCCTGCTGGACGCGGCGGTGGAATCGGCCAAGGCCGACGGTGCGGAAGCGGTACTTCACTGTGGTGACGTTGTCGCTCCAAGTACCCTCCACTGCCTGCAGAAGTACGGCCTGCCGGTGCATGTGATCCACGGCAACAACAGCGGTGATCTCTATACCCTGGCGCGGCTGGCCAACAATGATGACAGCCATATCCACTACCACGGCATGGATGCCGGGGTGGAGCTGGCCGGGCGAAAGATCTTCCTGGTCCACTACCCCCACTACGCAAAGGCCATGGCGGCTACCGGTGACTGGGATCTGGTCTGTTGCGGACACAGCCATAAGCTGAGTTTCGAACAATTCACCAATATCAGAGGCGGCACCACTCATCTGGTCAACCCAGGAACAATCGGTGGCGTGGGAAAATCACCGGCCACCTTTGTGATGGCGAATCTGCAGGATATGACCTTCGAAGCCCGCGAGGTCTCCAAACAGATCGAGCGGGAGGCCGGTTACTGATGGCGGAATTCACCCATTTCAACGCCTCTGGCGAGGCCCATATGGTGGATGTTGGTGACAAGGCCTCAACCCGCAGAAAAGCGGTGACTGAGGGCCACATCTCGATGCAGCCGGAAACCCTTGAAATGGTCATTGAGGGTCGCCACAAAAAGGGGGATGTCCTGGGTATCGCCCGGGTAGCCGGCATTATGGCGGCGAAGAGAGCGCCAGACCTGATACCTCTCTGCCACCCACTGGCGATCACCAAGGTCGAGATCGATCTGCAAGCCGATCGGCAAAGCAGCACCATCCACTGCCGCACCCATGTCGAAACCATTGGTCAGACCGGTGTCGAGATCGAAGCGCTCTGTGCCACCCAGATCGCCTTGTTGACTATCTATGACATGTGTAAAGCGGTGGACCGCGGTATGGCGATCCACCAGGTACAACTGATGGAGAAGAGTGGCGGAAAATCAGGAACCTGGGAAAGGAGTGATTAAAGTTTATTTACCACCTGCCGTATATGTTTGTGCATTTACGTGAAGGCTGTCACAATCTAACACCGCCAAATTGACAGACTATTAGTAACTTTCTGAGTAGTAAGGATGCACAAATGGGTAAATTCGTAGAGTGGTCCGATGCCTTGAGTGTCGGTATCGAAGAGATCGACGAACAGCATAAGATGCTGGTTGATCTGGTCAACAAAATGCATGAGGCGATTCATCAACGCCACGGCAGTGATGTGGTCAAAAGCATCCTGGGCGACCTCGCAGAATACACCCGCATCCATTTTGCTGTGGAAGAGAGCCTGATGCGGATCCTCAATTACCCCGGTTATGAAGAGCACAAAGAGGTCCACGAGGAGTTGCTCGAATCGGTTTCGGATCTGCTCGACAAGGTCGCTGCCGGCAAGACTGCCATTGGTTTTGAGCTGATGCACTTCCTCAAAACCTGGCTGACCAAACACATCATGGAAGAGGATATGCAGTACAGCAGCTTCTTCATTCAGGCCGGCGCACAACCAAAACTGGGTAAAAAATCCTGGATTCAGAGACTCTGGGGCTAGTTGCCTAACAACCATACAGGCTAGAATCGAGGGTTCATTGAGCTAAGGAAGACCATGAACCCTTACTACCACCGGGCGCACTTTCTCAAAAGCGCCGCCAAACTCTCCCAATCACCTGCAGACCAAGGTTTCGAAGTCGCTTTTGCCGGCCGCTCCAATGCGGGTAAATCGAGCGCATTGAATACCCTCTGCAGTCAGAAATCCCTCGCACGCACCAGTAAAACCCCAGGCAGAACCCAGCTGTTGAACTTCTTTGAACTGGACGAGCAGCGCAGACTCGTTGACCTGCCCGGCTACGGCTACGCAAAGGTCGCTGAGTCGGTGAAAAAGCAGTGGCAAAGGAGCCTGGCGAACTATATTGAGCAACGCCAGTGCCTAAGAGGATTGATCCTGCTCATGGATATTCGGCATCCACTCACTCCGTATGACTTGCAAATGCTGCAGTGGAATACCCATCACGGCCTGCCCACCCATATTCTGCTGACCAAGGCGGACAAACTCAAAACCGGAGCGGCAAAGAGCACTCAGCTCAAAGTGCAGCGAAGCCTAAGCGATCACCCGGAAATTTCCGTTCAACGCTTCTCTTCTCTGAAAAAAGAGGGCATAGAGACATGTCACCAGGTTCTAGACAGTTGGTTCGAACTACCAAATCCTACCGATGAGTGAGTCCATTTTGCAGCCCATCGATACCCCTCGAACACGCAAATGCCGAAAGCCCGGCTAAGGAAGCCTGGCCCCCGTCAAACATCCCCGGGACTGATATCCACAATCAACTTTACCTCGACCCACTGAGTGGAGGTATTGCTGATGACAATTTGTCAGGCAATTAATTCGTAAACAGGATAAGGACTTATAAGAAATAAGGCTGGTTCAACCTGTCAGATTGACAGTTAACCGGATCTAAAGACAGGCCCTCTGAGCGGCATACCTGGCCATCTTATCACCCCATCACCTACTTATCAGACACCAGCTAACCCTTTGTTAAATCAGAGATAAGTAGTTTCCCAACAAGAAATTTTTTAATCCGCTCCAGCCTCTCAGCCTAAGAGTTGGTGCACTTATTGTATAGGGATTCTGTTTACTGCGATTCATAAAAAAAACATTGTTGAGGGAGAAAATCACCATGAAAGTCAAAAGCATAACCCAAGCCATGATTCTACTCGTAACCAGTAGCGTGCTGAGTATTCCTCAAGTCCACGCACAAATGAGTAAGAACCATATGTCCGGTATGGGAGGCATGAGCGGCATGTCCGGTATGGGTGGTATGAGCGGCATGTCCGGTATGGGTGGCATGTCCGGCATGGG
>JAHRHW010000107.1 GCA_019100305.1 Candidatus Thiodiazotropha taylori
TCGACTCGCCAATGAGTTTTGTGAGGGGCGATTTATCGCCTTGGGTGGGGGAGGCTACAATCGGACCAATCTTGCGCTGGCCTGGAACGATGTGGTCAAAGCGATGGTGGAATCGGGCTAAAATATAACCATCAACCCACAGGGTCAGAGTTGGTTTTACTCCCGGAACTCTGCTCCTGCGAACAATAATATTTCATCCGTACCATTGGCAATAATCACTGTATGAGTATTACATCCCCCTCCAAAGTTAAACTTGGGCTGTTCCCCACACCTATCACCAAGCTCAGTCGTCTTAGTGCACTGCTGAACGGTCCGGAAATCTTCATGAAGCGGGATGACCTGAGCGGCCTGGCGCTCGGAGGTAATAAAACCCGTAAACTTGAGTATCTGTTTTATGATGCGATAACCAAGGATTGCGATACGGTGGTAACGGCAGGCGCTGCGCAGTCAAATCACTGCCGACAAACGGCCGCCGCCGCCGCTCTGCTGCACAAGGGGTGTCATCTGGTGCTCGGTGGCGAGCCACACGATACGGCAAATGGCAATCTTTTGTTGGATAAGTTGTTTGGCTCCCGGCTGCACTGGTGTGGCGCTCATCGCAAAGGTGAAGATATTCCTGAGATTGTAGAGAGCCTGAAGAGAGAGGGAAGCCATCCCTATGTGATCCCCTATGGGGGTTCAAACGAAATTGGTGCTTACGGTTTTGTCCACGCCATGGCAGAACTGGAGACGCAACTGGATACTGCCTCAATCACCCACATTGTTTTTGCTTCAAGCTCCGGTGGCACGCATGCCGGTATGATGCTGGGCCGGGTTCTGTTGCATAAGGCGTATCGTTTGATCGGTATCAATATCGACAAAGGGGAAAACGATGCGGTTCCTTTCGATGATTTCATCATCGATCTGGCAAACAGGACCAGTCTCTCGATCAACAGTGACCAACGTTTCACCACTCAGGACCTGGTCCTCAACAGGGATTATGTTGGAGAGGGATATGGGGTGATCGGTGAACTGGAAAGAGAGGCGATCTCATTGACGGCTGAAAACGAAGCCATACTGCTCGATCCAGTCTATACAGGCCGAGCGATGGGTGGTTTGATCGATATGATCCGTGGTGGTGAATTCAGCAAATCGGACAAAGTCCTTTTTTGGCATACTGGCGGGATACCTGCACTCTTCGCCTATGCAGACTTCCTTTAGGCCGGGGGCGATGGTCTGATCATCCGGATCAGGCTGTGTAGACTTGAGCGGTCACCAGGTACGCGGCGAACAGCAGCCAGGAGAGCGCCAGCAGTACCCAGGGGAGCTTATTGGTCGATGGAGGAGCTGTGTCGCCGTTGTGGGCTTGCTCAGTGGTTTCACTATCGGTCTGTTTGTTGCGCTGCTCTTTCTTGCGCCGTTTGTCCATCTCCCTGAGTTTGGCTTTGTGCTGCTTTTTGTATTGATCTATGCCTTTCTGGATGCCCATGGCGATCAGTTTGGTCTGCTCCTTGGTCTGACCTGGGCGCTGAGTGGCACGAGCGATCTGCATCGCTTCGGTGACAGTCTCCTGGGAGGGGTTCTGGTTTTTTTTGCTTTTGGCCATCTGTGTCTATCGATTAATTGGATTCGCAACATTATCGCTAATTCTTAGCCCTTTTAGAATCTCATATGAGTTTTGTGAGGGTTTGCGGTGATTCGCGTTCGTTAGCGGTTGAATCGACAAATTAACGAATAGAGTTGCTCTTGCCATTGTCATATTTGAGTCGAACGATCGGCTCTCCAAAATTAGCTTAAAATACTTTTTTACTGCCAATTGTGGCACTTCACAGCCCCTCTTTTTTGGGGGCTGGTCCGTATATTGCAGAGTTCTTGTCAAAGTCGATCAAGTGAAGATTTCAAGACAGGAGCCAACCCATGGATCGCATGCTTTATGTCGCTATGAGCGGTGCCAAAGAGACGCTGATGGCCCAGGCGAGCAACTCCAACAATCTGGCCAATGTGAACACCCCGGGATTCATGGAGGATCTCAACCAGTTCCGCAGTATGCCTGTATTTGGGCCCGGTTATCCTACCCGGGTCTACGCTCTGGACGAACGTCCGGATATCAATTTCGACAAGGGCAGCCTGCAGACCACCGGCAATCCTCTGGACGTGGCAATCAATGGCGAGGGCTATTTTGCAGTGCAGGCGCCGGATGGTTCCGAGGCCTATACCCGGCGTGGCGATCTCAAAGTGGATGCCAACGGCCTGGTGACGAACGGCGAAGGTTTGCCGCTGATCGGCAATGGTGGACCGCTCGCCTTGCCGCCCATGGAGCGTCTCGAGATCGCCCCGGACGGCACCATCACGATTCTCCCCGAAGGTGCAACCCCGGATGCGCTGGCGATCGTTGATCGGATCAAGATGGTCAATCCAATCCGTGATGCGCTCACCAAAGGCGAGGATGGTCTGTTGCGCATGAAAGAGGGAGGTGAAGCGGACGCCGACGCCGCAACCCAGCTGGTTTCAGGCAGCATCGAGAGTAGCAACGTGAATGTGGCTGACGCCCTGGTGAACATGATTGAGCTTTCGCGCAAATTCGAACTGCAGGTGAAGATGATGAAGAAGGCGGAAGAGATGGACAAGGCATCGGCCAGCCTGATGAACATGAGCTGATGTTGGCAGGCAATTTGCACAATACCTATTAAACAGTAACGCAACGAGGAAGAGACTATGTACCCGGCACTGTGGATCGCTAAAACCGGATTGGATGCTCAGCAGACCAACATGTCTGTGATATCCAACAATCTCTCCAATGTGAATACCACCGGCTTCAAGCGTGACCGGGCCGTGTTCAACGATCTGATCTACCAGAACCTGCGTCAGGTGGGTGCCCAATCCTCGGAGAATACCGAGTTGCCATCGGGCCTGATGGTCGGTACCGGTGTGCGGGTCGTGGCGACTCAGAAAGAGCACAGCCAGGGCAATATCGTACAGACCGGTAACTCCCTTGATGTGGCGGTTCAGGGTAAAGGCTATTTCCAGGTGCTCCATCCGGACGGCAACATCGTCTATACCCGTGACGGTACCTTCAGCCTCACCGCCGATGGCAATATCGTTACTCCCAACGGCTATGAACTGCAGCCGGCGATGACCGTACCGAGCAATGCCACCAGTCTGACCGTCGGTTCCGACGGCGTGGTCTCTGCCCTGGTCTCCGGCAACAGCACACCAACCCAGATCGGTCAGATTGAACTGGGTTACTTCGTCAATCCCCAGGGTCTTGAGCCAATTGGTGACAACCTGTTCCGTGAGACCAATGCCAGTGGTGGGGTGAACACGGCGATTCCTGGCAATGACAGTACCGGCACCTTGATTCAGGGGGCGTTGGAAAGCTCGAATGTGAATGTGGTTGAAGAGCTGGTGAATATGATCGAGACACAGCGGGCCTACGAGATGAACTCGAAGGCGATCTCCACCACTGACGAGATGCTCTCCTACGTCAATCAGCAACTTTAACGGGATAACGGGCTGATGGGCAGACTACACAAAATAGCTTGGCTGGTTTTAATGATGCTGGTGATGGTCGGGTGCCAGAACAGCAATCCTGTGCGTGATGCCGCCTATGCGCCGATTCGTCCTGTATTGCCGCCAGCGGCGCCAACCGGCAACGGTTCCATCTATCAGGCAGGTTACGAGAATGCCTGGTTTGAAGATCAGCGCGCCCGTCGGGTAGGCGACCTGCTGACCGTGCAGCTGGTTGAAAGCACCCAGGCGAACAAATCCGCCTCTACCTCAACATCCAAAAGTTCAAACAACAGCCTGACCAGCCCGACTCTGTTCGGTCAGGCAATGCAGTTCAATGTGCCAGGATTTGTACCCATCGCCAACAACAAGGATGTCAATCTGGGCTTCGATCTGGCCTCCGAGAACGACTTCAGCGGTGACGGCAGTGCCTCCCAGAGCAACGCCCTGAGCGGCAGTATCACCGTCTCGGTGATCGAAGTGTTGCCCAATCGTAATCTCTATGTGCGCGGTGAGAAGCGCATCGGTATCAATCAGGGCACTGAGTATGTGCGGCTCTCCGGTATTGTCCGCCCGAGTGATATCTCGCCCACCAATACCGTCGCCTCGACCCGTATCGCCGATCCGACCATTACCTATAAAGGTGAAGGTGCGTTGGCGGATGCCAACTCCATGGGCTGGCTCTCCCGGTTCTTCAACAGTGTGCTCTCTCCCTTCTGAGGTATCTGAGATGAAAGCTCTTGTGAAACGAATTCTCCTGGTTCTGGCCGTCATGATGATGACCGCACAACCCCTGCTGGCAGAGCGCATCAAAGACCTGGCATCGATCCAAGGCGTGCGTAACAACCAGTTGATCGGTTATGGCCTGGTCGTAGGGCTGAACGGCACCGGTGACAAAGATACCGACTCCCCCTATACCATCAACAGCCTGAAGAACCTGCTCTCGCAGTTGGGTGTGCAGATCCCGGAAGGGGTCAACATCAAACCGAAGAATGTGGCTGCGGTCATCGTGCATGGCGATCTGCCTCCCTTCAGTAAGGTCGGCCAGAAACTCGATGTCACCGTCTCCTCTTTGGGTAATGCCAAGAGCCTGCGCGGCGGCACGCTTCTGATGACGCCATTGAAAGGCGCTGATGGCAACAACTATGCCTTAGCCCAGGGTAACCTGGTGGTCGGTGGTCTGAGTGCGGAAGGTCAGGACGGTTCCAAGCTGACCGTCAATATTCCCAGTGCCGGCAGAATTCCCAACGGTGCGACGGTTGAACGGGAAGTCCCCAACAGTTTCAACAAGGCGCCGATGTTGACCCTGAATCTGAACGATGGTGACTTCACCACCGCTATGCGGGTGGCGGAGTCGATCAATCTGACCATCGGCCCCGGTACTGCAAAGGCGGTGGATGCCACCTCCATTCGGGTCAATGCGCCGCTCGATCCAGGCCAGAAGGTCACCTTCATCTCCATGCTCGAAGAGCTTGAAGTCAAACCCGGTGTCGCCTCTGCCAAGGTAATCATCAACTCCAGGACCGGTACCGTGGTGATCAACAACCAGGTACGGGTCTATCCCGCTGCGGTATCCCACGGCAACCTGGTGGTCAGCATCAGTGAGGATCCGGCGGTTTCCCAGCCGGCGCCTTTCTCCCGCGGCGGTAACACCGAAGTGGTTCCCCAAAGCCAGATCACTGTGACCGAGGAGGGACAGAACCATATGTTTCTCTTCAATCCCGGTGCTTCACTTGATGAGGTAGTGCGTGCCGTTAATCAGGTAGGTGCCGCTCCCAGTGATCTGGTGGCTATTCTTGAAGCGTTGAAAGAGGCTGGCGCACTGCGTGCAGAGCTGCTGGTAATCTGATGAACAACGTTTCACCTTCCCTCTATCATGACTTCTCCGGGCTGGCTGAGCTGAAACGCCAGGCCCGGGCAGATCAGGGGGCTACCGCCGAAAAGGCGGCCCGTCAGTTTGAGTCCGTCTTCATTCAGATGATGGTCAAGCAGATGCGTCAGGCCAGTTTTGGCGGTGGTGTGTTCGACAGCAAGCAGAGCCGTTTTGCCCAGGATATGTATGACCAGCAGCTGGCGGTCCATCTGGCGGAGAAACAGGGTCTGGGTATGACCCCCATGCTGCGTCGACAATTGGGTGGCGAGACTCAGGTTGCGACACGGGAGCTCTCCGGTCTCGACAACTATTGGAACAACCCGGCCACTCTGGCCCGTCGCTACGTCAACAGCAAGCCGCCGACGAATGCGCCGGAGCCGGCACAACAGGCAACCGCGAAGATCGAGTCACCTGAGAGCTTTGTCTCGACCCTCTGGGCATCGGCTGAAGCGGCTGCCACAGAGTTGGGTCTGCCGACCGAGGCGCTGCTGGCCCAGGCAGCCCTGGAGACAGGCTGGGGCAGTCATATGATCTCCGCCGCCAATGGCAACAACAGTCACAACCTGTTCGGCATCAAAGCGGACCAACGCTGGGATGGGGAGCGGGTGAGGAACGAGACGTTGGAGTATCAGGATGATGTGGCGGTGCGCCGTCGCGAATACTTCCGCAGCTATGACTCCTTCGATTCGAGTTTCCAGGATTACGTGGCCTTCCTCAAACAGAATCCAAGATACAGCGAAGCCCTCAACAGCACCCAGGATACGGCGGCCTATTTCCAGGCGCTGCAGGATGCGGGCTACGCCACCGATCCCAAATACGCGGAGAAGATCCTGCGGGTGATGGAGGGAGCGGAAATGCAGGCGGCGCTGGGCCAGGTCAAGAGTTCAGCCGGTCAGCCGATATAGCGGAATAGGAGGCGAGTAAGGTGAGTTTACAGTCCATAGGTGTCTCCGGGTTGGTCGCCACTCGGCTGGCTCTGGATACCACCGGTCACAACATTGCCAATGTGAATACGGATGGCTATAGCCGTCAGCGGATCGATTTTGCCACCCGTCTGCCAAGCCAGAGTGCTGTCGGATTTATCGGCAGTGGTGTCGATGCCTCCGAAGTTCGTCGACAATATGACGATTTTATCGCCGGTCAGATGCGCGCCAGCTCCTCGGTGGCCTCTGAACTGCAGGCCTATTTTGAAGGGGCCAAGCAGCTGGACGATCTGGTCGCCAATGCCGATGCCGGCTTGCAGCCGGTGATTCAGAATTTTTTCGATGCGTTGCAGGGTATGGCTGACGATCCAGCCTCGGTCCCGGCGCGCCAGATGGTACTCACCGATGCGGCGGCACTGGCCGACCGGTTTCAGTATTTTGATCAGCAGTTCGAAAGCATGCGCAATCAGATCAACAATCAGATCGGTTACAACATTGGTCAGATCAACCGTATTGCGGAAGGGATTGCCGAGATCAACGCCGATATCAAGATGGCCTATGGGAGTACCCCTAACGATCTGCTGGATAAACGAGATCAGCTGGTTAATGAGCTGGCGGAGCTGATCGATATCCAGGTACTGGAACAGACTGATGGCGCTTTCAATGTGTTCATCGGTAAGGGGCAGCCTCTGGTAATGGATACTGACGCGGCGACTTTGGGCACCCAGCCTTCAACCATGGATCCGAGTCATCTGGAGATCACCTTCAACTATACCTTCGGAACCCAGCTTGTTACTGATCAGATGAGTGGTGGTGAGATCGGTGGCATGCTCCGATTCCGCGATGAGATTCTGGATCCGACCCAAAACCGTGTAGGCCTGGTTGCTCTGGGTATTGCCGAAGAGATCAACGACCAGAATCAACTGGGTCTAGATCTGGAAGGGCTGACTGGCACAGCCATGTTCGGCATGGGGACGGTAGAAGTCTTTCCGCGGCCCGGCAATGGCAGTTCCATCACCGCCACGATCAACGATGTAGGCAGTCTCACCGGAGATGGTTATGAGTTGAGCTATGACGGGATCGATTTCACCCTGCGCAATATGAACAGTGGTGCAACCCAGGTGCTGGCCGCCGGTCTGAATACGGTCGATGGTGTTGATATCACGATCAATGCGGTTGGCGCGACCCCCGGTGATACCTTCATCATCCAGCCGACTCGCAACGCGGCGCAGAGTTTCAATCTGCTGTTCGATGATGTTCAGCGTCTGGCCGCCGCTTCTCCACTCAGAGTCGCACCTGCAGTGGATGCCAACGGCAATCCCCTGAATACGGGTAGTGCCAGCATCACCCAACCCACCAATACCAGTATGACGGGACTTCCCCTGGCCGGTGGCTCCATCCAACTGGTTTATGATGACCAGGGTGGCCCTGCCAGTGGTTTCGAGGTCTACTATCCAGGCTCGGTTCCCGGTGTGGATCCATTCGACGATTTCATTACCTATGATGATCTGAATACCGCAACCGTGGCCGGTACCCAAGTGCCGGGTGCCACATTTCCGTTATACGGCGATATCAGCTTCACTATCTCCGGCGTACCGGATGATGGGGATAGCTTCATCATCGGTAACAACACCAATGGCACCAGCGACAATCGTAACGCTCTGGGCCTGGTGAGTGTGCAGAACCAGAGTGTGCTGTTGGGTGGTACCTCGACCATTGATGAGAGTTATGTGTCGATGGTTTCCGATGTGGGATCAAGAACTCGCCACGCGGAACTCAATCTCTCTGCTCAGGAGAGCCTGTTGACCCGTACCAGAGAGGCTATGGCCGAGGTCTCCGGCGTCAATCTGGACGAGGAGGCCGGTAGGTTGATCCAGTATCAACAGGCCTACCAGGCATCGGCACAGGTGATTTCCGTGGCCAGTACCCTATTTGACACACTGCTGGGTGCAGTTGGGAGATAATCTATGGAACGCGTTTCAACTTCCACTCTGTTTAGCCGCGGCATAGACAGCATGCTGGAACGCCAGTCCGCTCTGAGTCGTGCGCAACTGCAAATCTCCAGCGGTAAACGCATATTGACCCCGAGAGACGATCCACCAGGGGCTGCGCAGGCGCTCAATCTGAAGACATCGATCACTCAGGTGGAGCAGTATCAGGCCAATGCAGACCGGGCCAGAGCCAGGCTGGATCTGCAGGAAGCAACCCTCGCCGCTGTGGAAGATATCATGCCGAGAGTGCTGGAACTCACCCTGCAGGGGCAGAGTGATACCTACTCTGCGGAACAGAGGATCGCCATTGCCCAGGAGCTGAGGCAGCTGAACGATGAGCTAATGGCCTTGGCCAACACACAGGACAGTGACGGCGAGTATATTTTTGCCGGCTACAATGCGGATTCGATTCCCTTCAGTAACCCAGCCGACGGGGTGTTTGCCTATTCAGGGGATATGGGTGTCAGAACCATTCAGATCTCAGCCACCCGGCAGATTCAGGACCGGGAGAACGGTTACGATGTATTCATGAATCTGACCACCAGCACGGGTACCCAGCGAAATCTCTTCGAGACGGTTCACGGAATTATTGCCGGTCTAGAGGCGGATGCACCCAATGCGGTATTCATCGATGATATCCATGCCGCTCATGAACAGATCGGCGCGGTGCGTGCCCGGGGCGGGGCAAGGCTCAACTCCATCGAAGATCAAGGTCGGGTCAATGAGGATTTCATCTTCACCATGCAGAGTTCACTCTCGGAGATCGAGGATATCGATCTGGCCGAAGCAGTAAGTCGTTTCGAGCAGGAGATGTTGGCGCTTCAGGCCGCTCAGCAATCCTTCAACATGGTGCAGAGTCTATCCCTGTTCAACTATCTCTGACAGCTGTCCCTGTTAATAAGGTGCCGGGTTAATGCTTGGTAGTTGCCTCTGCAGCTGAATTGGCTGCCAGGTTATCGACCCTTTGCCGAGCAGTTAGTCTATTCTCCTGCTTCATTCTGTAACTCTGATATCCAGTCACTTTCACCTGAATAGTTTTGATTGGCATTAAGTGCATTGTGACATTTTATATTTTCAATGCTCGTGGCTGGTCTGGCTCGGTAGCAGACCGGAAATCGCGAATTCTGCAGCCGTTATCAGTTCATCTTTGCGGCGACCCTGTCTGGCCAACACTGAAATGCCATATAAGACAGACATCAGATAGTCTGCCATGACTTTGGGTTCGGCCGTGGCTGGAAGTCGTCCCCGGCTCTGTTCCTGCTCAAACAAACTGCTAAGTACCTGCCGGGTCGCAAGCCCCATGCTCTGCAGCGCCTGGGTTACCTCCTCGGGCACGCCTGTGCCTCCCGCTTCACAGCTGCTTTTTACAAACAGGCAGCCTTTGGGGGAGGTCTTGTCGCTGACCAGTTCGATGATGTTACTCATGTAGTGGCGTATGCGTTCAGCCAGTGGCTGCTCATCCGGTGTGGTCAGCTGCTCCAACAGTGGCGCTGCGTAGCAGGCCATATAACGCTCCAAAGCCGACTGAAAGAGCTTCTCCTTGTTGCCAAAGGCTGAGTAGAGGCTGGGTTTGTTGATTCCCAGTTGTTCCGTCAGGTCGCTGACCGAGGTGCCGGAATAGCCGTTCTCCCAGAACAGGCGCATGGCCTTGTCCAGGGCCTCTGACTTATCGAATGATCTTTTTCGCCCAACGCTCATTGCACGCTCTTTGCTGTTTAACAAATCGGTTACTTGACATTATGTACCGATCGGTATAGTTTTTCAATTATGTACCGAACGGTACAAAATAACCCTACTATTTTGAGGTGTCTAATCATGAATTCAGTCAAAGATCGGGTTGTACTGGTGACCGGAGCCAACCGGGGTATCGGCAGGAGTATTGTGGAGCAGTTTTTCGAAGCCGGTGCGTCAAAGATCTATGCCGCAGCGCGTAAAGCGGAATCTCTCATACCGCTGTCAGAAATCTACGGCGATCAGGTGGTACCCCTGCAGATCGATCTGCATCAGCCGGAGACCATTCTCGAGGCGGCCAAGAGAGCGGGTGATGTGGAGATTGTGGTCAACAATGCGGGCATGTTGAACATTGCCAATCCTCTGGCGAGCAATGCGGTGGTGGCAATGCAGGATGAGATGGAGGTGAACGTCTATGGCCTGATGCGTATGGCTCGGGCCTTCGCGCCGATCCTGAAGGCGAACGGGGGTGGTGTACTGGTACAGCTCAATTCGGTGGCGTCGATCAAGAATTTTGCCGACTTTGCCACCTATTCGGCTTCCAAGGCGGCAGCCTACTCGATCACACAGGGTTTGCGCGATATGCTGAAACAGCAGGGTACCCAGGTCGTCAGCGTACATCCCGGACCGATTGCCACCGATATGGCCAGCAACGCCGGCCTCAGTGAGCTGGCCGAGCCGGCTGAACTGGTGCCCCAAAGTATCATCGCGGCCATCGAGTCGGGCGAGTTTCATGCCTTCCCGGATAGCATGGCCAGACAGGTTGGCCGTGTCTACCAGGAGTTCGCGAAGAGTATTGTTGAAGCGGACCTGATGGCCGGGTGAGCTGGATTATTTGAATATTAAGCGGAGTTATATTGCCCAAGAGCCGGCAGTTATTGCCGGCTAGGCGGCAGGAAATTAAAGCACAAGATGATTGTGGGTGCGGTCAGGAGAGACTAAGCTGGATTTAAAGTTGAATAAAAACAACTGGTTATCTAAATAAAACTTTTTTAGAGATCGATTTCTCAAAAGCCAGTTCAGGTTAAAGTTCTCCGCCTGCAGGCCGTTACAATTAGCGGAGGCGGTAAATACCAACAAGTGAATGGTATATCCGCTAAATGCAAATCGCCGGTGATCGAGCGCTTAACCATAGATGCCATCATCGGTATAGATAGAGGAATTAGTCATGGCAATCACAGTCAACACTAACGTATTCTCCCTTGCCGCACAGAAAAACCTGAATCGTACACAATCCGATCTTCAATCTTCAGTTCAACGCCTCTCTTCCGGTCTTCGCATCAACATGGCGAAAGACGACGCAGCCGGTCTGGCTATCGCCCAGCTGCAGACTGCACAGGCACGCGGACTGACCGTCGCCCAGCGTAACATCGCGGACGGCACATCCTTCCTCTCAGTTGCCGATGCAACCCTGCAGTCTGTCAGTGATATGATGCAGC
>JAHRHW010000108.1 GCA_019100305.1 Candidatus Thiodiazotropha taylori
CTCCAGCCTGGGCAAACGTTGAAAAACCGTACGACGGTTCTCCGGATCATTACGCGTAACCAGTTCCCCTTCCGGCTTGTTGTAGACCAGCACTTGCCGCTCAGGTGCTTCGAGCTTACGCTTGGAAACCGGTCGGCCGTCGACCCGGATGCTGTCCTCCGGCAGAACCCGGAGCCCCAGTTCAGCCAGCTTACCGTTGACTTCCACCCGTCCCGCAGCGATCCAGCCTTCGATTTCACGCCGTGACCCCAGACCTGCGTTGGCCAGCACTTTCTGCAGGCGATCTCCGATAGGCTGTTTCTCCCTACTCATCGATCTCGGTCTTCAATGGGGTTTGCTCCTCATCGGACAGGGCCACTGCAGGTGGTTCTGTTTCAGGTTGTTCAGCATCGTCCATGGGCTCCGTATCAACATCAATCTGCCGATCCGGGGCATCATCCTCTGCAGACGGCGTTTCAGCACTATCCAAATGATCAAATGAGTCTGTCTCATTGGATGATTCAGTGAAAACCTCTGTCGCTGCTTCGGCTTCCGCCTCTGATTCCTTCACGGCAGATTCCGTCTCAATCTCATCGGTTGAGATTGCGTCATCACAATCCTGTTGCGTCTCGGAATCTTCCTCACTACCCTCGGCCGCCTTCGCTTCACCTTCAGGCTGCTGGTCACTCACTTTGTCCGGATCCTGTAACTCCAGTTCCCGGTTGATCGAGTCAAGATCGCGGATCTCCGCCAAGGTTGGCAGCTCATTGAGACTCTTCAGGTTGAAGTAGTCGAGAAACTCTTTGGTAGTGGCATAGAGAGCCGGCTTGCCAGGCACATCCCGATGCCCCACCACCCGGACCCACTCTCTTTCGCTCAGGGTCTTGATGATATTGGTGCTCACGGAGACACCGCGGATATCTTCAATTTCACCACGGGTAATCGGTTGACGGTAGGCAATCAGCGCCAGGGTTTCCAACAGGGCTCTGGAGTATTTTGGCGGACGCTCGACCCACAGCTTGGAGACCCAGGGTGAAAACTCTGCACGCACCTGAATACGAAAACCGCTGCCAACCTCGGTAACCTCGATGCCACGCCCATCGTAGTCTTCGGCGAGTTCTGCCAGAACCTCTCGCAGACGCTTTTTCTCCGGCTGCTCCGACTCGGCAAAGAGTCCGATCATCTCATCCAGGCTCAAGGGTTTGCCGGCAGCCAGCAAGGCCGCCTCTATGATCTGTTTCAGTCTGTTCTGTTCAGTCATCTTATGAAATCTTCGCTTTGACATGAATCGGAGCAAAGGCTTCCGCCTGCACCAATTCGATCAGCGATCCTTTGATCAATTCCAGCACCGCCAGGAAAGTTACCACCACACCCAAACGGCCTTCGGTGATATCAAACAGTTCGGTAAAGCTGACAAACTGCTGACCATCAATACTCTGCAGTACGTGGGACATCTTCTCACGCACCGATAACGGCTCTTTCTCAACCCGATGGCTGGTGAACATATCGGCGCGATGCATCACATCGGCAAGCGCCAGCATGATCTCACGGAGTTCCACATCAGGCTCTCTGACTTCCACATGCCGCTCGACCAGTTCCGCCTGTCCCTGAAAGGTATCCCGGGTCATGTGCTCCAGACCATCCAGATCCTCGGCGGCCTGCTTGTAGCGTTCGTACTCCTGCAGACGGCGGATCAGCTCAGCCCTGGGATCCTCAACATCCTCATCCTCACTCACCGGCCGCGGCAGTAACATGCGGGATTTGATCTCCGCCAGCATGGCGGCCATAACCAGATATTCAGCCGCCAGTTCGAGCCGCATCTCGTTCATCATTTCGATGTAGCTGACATACTGATCGGTGATTTCGGAGATCGGGATATCGAGAATATCCAGATTCTGCCGGCGGATCAGATAGAGCAGCAGATCCAGTGGTCCCTCGAAGGCATCCAGAAACACCTCCAGGGCATCCGGTGGTATATAGAGATCGGTGGGCGGGGTGGCCAGAGGCTCGCCCATCACCATGGCAAATGGCATCTCCTCCTGCTCCGGATGGTGGTGGGGATGGTTATCGGTCGGTTCCATGGCTGACTATTATCTTCTGTTGAATGACTCGATTCCGGGGGGATTATCCCAGAATCTGCAATGACATGGCCTCACGGACTTCCCGCATGGTCTCCCGGGCCACCGCCCTGGCCTTCTCGGAGCCTGCTTCGATGATACTCCTAACCCGCTCCGGTTGCGCCTCCAATTCAGCCGCTCTGGCCTGCATCGGTTTGAGCTCGTCCAGAACCGCTTCAATCACCGGAGCTTTGCACTCGAGACAACCGATCCCGGCGCTGGTACAGCCCGCCTGCACCCACTCCCGGGTCTTTTCGTCCGAGTAAACCTCATGAAACTGCCAGACAGGACACTTCTGAGGATCTCCCGGATCGGTTCTGCGTACCCTGTTGGTGTCAGTGGGCATGCGTTTCAGTTTGTTCTCCACCTGGTCTGGAGTCTCACGCAGGGAGATGGTATTGGCGTAGGACTTGGACATCTTCTGGCCATCGAGCCCCGGCATTTTCGAGGCCTTGGTCAGTAGCGGTTGAGGTTCAGCCAGTATCACCCGACCGCTCCCCTCCAGATAACCGAGCAGGCGCTCCCGCTCCTCCATATTGATATTCTGTTGCGCGCCCAGCAGTTCCTGCCCTTGCAACAGCGCTTCAGCATCACCCTGTTCCTGGTAGGCCTTTCTCAGTTGGGCATACTGTTTGGCGGCTTTTTTGCCCATCTTCTTACGGGCGGCTTCCGCCTCCTCTTCGTAGTTGGCGCCACGTCCGTAGATATGGTTGAAACGCCGCGCCACCTCTCGGGTCAGTTCCACATGGGCAACCTGATCCTCCCCCACCGGCACCTGGGCGGCCCGATAGATCAGGATATCCGCCGATTGCAGCAGGGGGTAGCCGAGAAAACCGTAGGTCGCCAGATCCTTCTCTTTCAGCTTCTCCTGCTGGTCCTTGTAACTGGGTACCCGTTCGAGCCAGCCCAGCGGGGTGATCATCGAGAGCAGCAGATGCAACTCCGCATGTTCCGGCACCAGGGACTGTACAAACAGGGTTGCGGAGTCGCTGTCCACGCCGGCCGCAAGCCAGTCGATCACCATGTCCCAGATACTCTCCGGGATGACACTTGGATCGTCATAATGGGTAGTCAGCGCATGCCAGTCAGCCACAAAAAAGTAGCAGTCGTACTCTTCTTGAAGGGTAACCCAGTTCTTTAAAACCCCATGATAGTGACCAAGATGCAGCTGCCCTGTGGGACGCATACCGGAGAGCACCCGGTTTGCACTTAATGGCTGATTCAAATCTAACTCCTTGCGGGACTGAGAATGACAGGAATAAGTTGTGTGACCAGATCGGTTGCCGGCAGGATCTTGATTGTCAGACCAACCAGTGGCCAGAGCAGAAAACCCAGGATGCCGGTAACCAGCAGGATCAATACAATGAACAGGCCGTAGGTCTCAAGCCGGGAGAAGACCTGAGCCTGCTTGGGGGGCAACAGAGAGTAGACAACCCGGCCCCCATCCAGCGGGGGAATCGGCATCAGATTCAGGGCCATCAGTACGGCGTTGAACAAAACCCCGGCAACCCCCATCAGCATCAACGGCACACCCAGCCAGTCAAAATGCTCGAGCGACAGCGCCCCGACGTAGACCATCAAGGCCCAGAACAGTGCCATCAGCAGATTGGCACCCGGACCGGCCAACGCCACCAGCCCCATATCACGCTTCGGTTGACGCAGATTGTTCCAGTTGACCGGCACCGGCTTTGCCCAACCGAACACGAAGCCGGTCAGCAGATAGGCGCCCAGTGGCACCAGGATGGTACCCACCGGATCGATATGCTTGATCGGATTGAGGGTCACCCGCCCCAGCATCTCGGCGGTCTTGTCCCCCAGAAGCTTGGCCACCCAGCCGTGCGCCGCCTCGTGCACCGTGATGGCAAATATCATCGGCAAGACAAAGATTGCCAGTTTTTGAATCAGACTAAGGCCTTCCATCGGAAAATTATACCTCGAACAGGGATGTGTCGCCTTTACCGGCGCGCACAACCTCAGGCTGATGATCGGTCATCACCACCACCGTGGTGGCTTCATAGCCGCAATACCCACCATCGATGATCAGATCCACCTGGTGATCCAGCAGATCGCGCATCTCATAGGGATCGGTCAGCGGCATCTCCTCCCCGGGCAGGATCAGGGTGGTGCTCATGATCGGCTCACCCAGCTCCTGCAGCAACGCCCGCACAATCTCATTGTCAGGCACCCGGATACCAATGGTTTTACGCTTCGGGTGCATCAGCCGCCGGGGAACCTGTTTGGTCGCCTTATGGATGAAGGTATAGGGTCCAGGGGTCAGGTTTTTCAGCAACCGATAGTCCTGGTTGTCGATTTTGGCATAGTGGGAGATCTCGGTCAGATCCCGGCAGACCAGGGTAAAATTGTGTGCATCATCCACCTTACGGATGCGTCGAATCCGCTCCATCGCCCCCTTGTCACCGATATGACAACCCAGCGCATAGCTGGAATCGGTGGGATAGATCACCAGACCCCCATCCTGAATAATGTTGACCGCCTGTCGGATCAGTCGGACCTGGGGATTTTCCGGATGGATCTGAAAAAACTGCGCCATGATAGTTCTCGATCAGCCCAACTGGCTCCGCAGTTCGGTCTGCGTAGACAGATTCCAATTCTGCCACACCGGTTTGCAACCCTCCGGCAAGCTGGGCAATCGACCCAGCTCGATCCAGGGATTCTCCGGGCAGTGAAAATCGGATCCGGCCGAGGCCATCAGATCAAAATCTTTGGCATGCTTTGCCATGCTGACGTAGTCATCCCGGCTATGGCTGCCGGATACCACTTCCAGGCCATCCCCCTGCAAAGCGACAAATTGCTTCAATAACTGACGCAATTTGCTGCGGGTCATCCTGTAGCGGGCCGGATGGGCAATCACAGCCTGCCCTCCCGCAGCATGTATCCAACCAACCGCCTCTTCCAGGCTGGCCCATTCGCCCGGTACATGCCCAGGTTTGCCGCTGACCAGAAAGCGTTTAAAAACTTTGCGCTCATCTTCAACGATGCCGGATTGGACAAGAAACCGTGCAAAATGGGTGCGACTCACCAGACACCCCTCCGCCAGGGCGAGAGCCCCCTCATAGGCACCAGGAATCCCCGCCTTGTCGAGTCTTCTGCCAATCTCTTCGGCGCGCCACTCTCGGAAATCCCGAAGCTTCTGCAGTCCGGCGTTCAGCTGGAAATCGTGGGGATCCACATTCAGTCCGACCAGGTGCACAGTCTGCCGGCTCCAGCTGACCGACACCTCAACCCCGGGAATCAGTACCAAACCACAGCTCTGTGCGGCCTCGCTGGCCTCATCGATACCCGCTGTGGTGTCATGATCGGTCAGCGCCAGGACTTCGACCCCGGCCTCTGCGGCACGCTGCACCAAAGCCCGTGGGGAGAGGGTCCCATCGGAGGCGGTAGAGTGGCTGTGTAGGTCGTATACGCAAAACATGGGGGCGGATTGTACCCATTGTCCTGCGCTACGGATACAAAAATCGCCAGTTCAGGAATTTCCATCGATTTGCCTCGACCCGACGTTGCATAAACACCCGGCAGGGTTCAGCCACATCTCACAGACGAGTCTCCAGCAGCCTGATACAATGACCCCCATGTTATTCGATAATCTGACCATCAACTCGATCAGCAGCCGTTTTGATGAACTCACCACTGGGCTCATCAAATCGGAGCGTATGCAGGAATCGGTCGATCCTGAACGCTCACCGACCGCACTACGGGAAACCATGTTTCGCCTGATCGATATCCTGCAGCTGGTTGACCAGCAGACAGAGAACAAATCGGAAAATACCCTGTCTGAAGACGAACTGAATGAACTGGGAGATTACGGGATCAACCTGTTGATGGATTTCTCCGCACTGGCGACGCAGCTGGAGCTCAACGAAGAGAGCCGTGAAATCGAGGATCTTGCCCTGCCCCTGGCCCTGTGGTTGGGCAGACACCTGGGACACATCAAAACCCTGGAGCCGATCGTCAATGCACTGGCCAGGCTTGCCAACACCTACCAGGACAACGCCGAATTGGAACAACTTTATGAAGTAGTCCAGGAGTTGCTGAATACGGTTTCGCCTGAACTGAAAACCAGGAAAAAGCAGGAATCTACTTCAGAACCATGGCGTATCCTTCTGATTAACCAGGCCATTATTGCAACCAGAAGTCACCGACCAGGACTTATCGAACGAGCCTATGAGATACTCGTTGAATACATACCGGAAGAGGCCCCGGCATTTTTCAAGGAGGGCATGAGCCAGATGGAGGCCCTGAATTATCCACAACAGGTACGCGAAGTCGTTGAGAAGTATTACAATCTCTGGAGTTCACCCAGAACCTTACATTAAATCGTTATACAATCCCTGACCGAACCTTTGCCATCCTGAATTTACCCACTGATTCCAAATGAAACTGCTTGCCGACTTTTTTCCTGTCATCCTGTTCTTCGTCGCCTATAAACTCTACGGCATCTATATCGCCACCGGCGTTGCAATTGCCGCCTCTGTGGTTCAGGTCGGCTACGGCTGGATTCGCAAAGGCCATGTGGAACGGATGCATCTGATCACCCTGGCGATCCTGGTGGTGTTCGGCGGGCTGACAATCCTTCTGCAGGACCGCACCTTCATCATGTGGAAACCGTCCGTCATCAACTGGCTGTTCGGGCTGGTGTTTATCGGTAGCATGTTTATCGGTAAAAAACCCCTGGTACAGCGCATGATGGAGAGTGCCATCGATGTACCTGATCCCATCTGGAACAAGCTCAATCTGGCGTGGGGGGTATTCTTCATCCTACTGGGTTTTCTCAACCTCTACGTGGCGAATGATTTTTTCGTCGCTGAGCGCCAACTGATGGAACTGAGCGGATTGCAACAAATCGACTTCGATAACTGTCACACACAGTTTCAAGGCATTGAATTGCAGATGTGTCATGATGCCCACTCCCTGGAAGAGAGCTGGGTGAATTTCAAACTGTTCGGCATGATGGGGCTGACACTGGGCTTTGTGATTCTGCAGGCCTTCTATCTGGCACGCCATATGCGCGAACCTGAACCTGAAACCGAGGAGAATTGAGTGCTCTACGCGATCATCGCTGAAGACCGGGAAGACAGTCTGGAACAGCGTCTGAAAATCCGTCCGGACCATGTACAACGACTGCAACAGTTACAGAACGAGGGAAGACTCGTGCTGGCAGGCCCCCACCCTTCGGTGGATGCGGAGGACCCAGGACCGGCTGGTTTTACCGGCAGCCTGATCGTTGCTGAATTCGACAGTCTCGAGAGCGCCAAATCCTGGGCGGATGAGGACCCCTATATAAAATCAGGTATCTATGCACGGGTAACCGTTAAGCCCTTTAAGAAAGTGTTGCCAAACTAGGCTCAATCAACACACCAAAAAGTATCAATCACCACAAGGTAAGATCAAAGATGAACAAACAGATCATTCTGGCTGCACTCTGCAGCGCTGGACTTTTGAGCGGCTGCAATCAGTCTACGGAACAGACCACAGCGGTTGCTGCCAACGACAGCCAACGCTCAGCCACCCTGCCGGCGAAGACAGAAAGCGATGCTGCGGATATGGACGTCAACACCCTGTTGACGGTGAATGGCAAACCAGTCACCCGGGCGATGTACAGCCTCTACTTCCAGGACCGCATGCGTGGCGTTCCGGATGCCAAAACCTCGGCAGAAATGCAGATGGGCGTACTCAATGAGCTGGCCAACATCCTGATCGTCTCTCAGGCAGCGGAAAAGGCCGGCCTGGCCAAGCGCGAGGATGTTTCCGCTTCTCTTGAATTGCTCAAAGCCAAATTACTGACCCAGGTTGCAATCCAGGAGCATGCCACCAAACATCAGCCCTCCGATGAAGAGATTCAGCAGATCTACGACGCCGAGTATGCCAGTCAGTCAAATACCGAGTTTAAAGCAAGACACATCCTGGTGAAGGAGGAAGAGGAAGCCAAGAACCTGATCACCCAACTGGATGGCGGCAGCGATTTTGCCGAACTGGCCAAGCAACACTCAACCGGACCGACCGGCAAAGATGGCGGCGACCTGGGCTGGTTCGATGCGGCACAGATGGTGGAGCCTTTCGCCGAAGCACTCACCGGCATGGAAAAGGGCAAATACTCCGCCGCACCGGTACAGACCCAGTTCGGCTGGCATGTAATCCTGCTGGAGGACAGCCGCCAGAGCCCGGCGCCTACTCTGGAAAGCGTCAAGGGTAAAATCCAAACCGCGCTGCAGCAGAAGGCCCTCACCGACTACATGCAGGGACTGCGTGATTCCGCTAAATTGGTCTTCAATGAGAAGAATGCCAAGCAGGCACCGGATGCCCAACAGGATGCTTCAATGGCTTCATCACAGCAGTCTGAGAGTGCCACTGAGGGAACCGCTGAGAAAGAGAGTGGAGATTCCGCTGCACCGGCTGAACAGAAATAGATCCCTCTGAATCCTCATCCCCGGCCTTCTGGCCGGGGATGAGATTTCACATCGCAAACTACTCTTCCTCTGGATCCTTACCGGCTTTTCCGATATTGGTAATCGGCACAACCTTGGTCTGAGGGGGCTCATCGACAAAATAGGGGCGCTCCTGGGCGGTGCGGCCACCTTCATCAGCAAGCTCTTTCTCCCGTGCGGTGATCAACCCAAGACAGTAACGAATATCCTGGATCGTCTTCTCTGACAAGGGATGTTTGAGGCTCTTCGACTCCGGGGTGACTTCACGTACGATGGTGGTGAGCAGCTTGCGCATCACCATCATGATCTCCCGCTCCTGATTCGATTGTTCATTCATAAGCTATACCACAAAATCTTTTGACACTTGAGAAACCTCCGATCAATTCTCTTCCTGTCAGCCCTGGGAATGCCGGCTTGGAGGAAAATCGAGCAGATGGATTCAAACCATGGGATAAAACTAACACGTGGGAGCAGCCAATAAAACGCCCGGGCAGAGGCGTTATTAGGACTCACTCAACAAGAGCTCCAAAGCGGCCTCATCGAGTACGGTGACTCCGAGTTTTTCCGCCTTGGTGAGTTTCGAGCCTGCCGCTTCACCAGCCAACAGATAATCGGTCTTGCTTGAGACACTGCCGGTGACTTTCGCCCCCTGGGCCAGCAGGATCTGTTTGAACTCATCCCTGGGCCGACTCAGGGTACCGGTGATTACAACGGTTTTTCCTGTCAGGCAGGAAGCCGCTGTGTCGACCCGGGCCACCTCCGGCCACTCGATGCCGGCCTGCAGCAGCTCATCGATGACTTCCCGGTTATGGGATTGACGAAAAAAGGAGACAATATGTGCGGCGACGATCGGCCCCACATCCGGGGTCTCTTGCAGAGACTCCTCGTCGGCATCCTCGATCGCTTTGAGTGTAAGAAACTGTTGCGCCAGGGACTGAGCTGTCGCCTCCCCCACTTCCCGGATACCCAATCCATAGAGAAACCGGTTGAGGCTGGTCTGTTTGCTTTTGACCAGGGCATCGAGCAGATTTTGCGCCGATTTTTCCGCCATCCGCTCAAGCCCACTGAGCTGTTCCAGGCTGAGTGAATAGAGATCCGCCGGAGTTCCGACCATTTCCAGTTCAACCAACTGTTCGACCAGTTTGTCTCCCAGACCCTCGATATCCATCGCTTTGCGTGAGGCAAAGTGTTTGATCGCCTCCTTGCGCTGAGCCGGGCAGAAGAGACCACCAGAGCAACGGGCCACCGCCTCGCCTTCCGCAATGACCACCTCGGAATCACACACCGGACAGCGCTCAGGCAGATCCACGGAGTGACTGGAGGCGGGACGCTTTTCCAGGATCACACGGACCACTTCCGGGATCACATCACCGGCCCTTCGCACAATCACCGTATCGCCGACTCGAACATCCTTGCGCCGGACCTCATCCATGTTGTGCAGGGTGGCATTGCTTACCGTGACACCACCGACAAACACAGGCTGCAGTCGGGCCACCGGTGTGACGGCTCCGGTTCTGCCCACTTGAAACTCAATCGCCTCGACCTGGGTTAGCTCCTCCTGGGCCGGAAACTTGTAGGCCACGGCCCAGCGGGGGGCGCGGGAGACAAAACCCAACTGGGCTTGCAGCGCCAGATCATCGACTTTGAATACCACTCCATCGATGTCATACGGGAGATCATCTCGCGTTGTTTCAAGTTGCTGGAAATAATCGATACAGCCCTGGATACCTTCTGTCACCGCCATCAGCGGCGATGTTGGAATGCCAAGGGATCTCAGTGCGTTGATCCGGTCGCTGAGATTCAGTTCTGCAGGTTCTGGTGAGACTTCACCAAAGCCGTAGGCGAGAAAGGTGAGCGGCCTTTGTGCGGTAATTCGGGGGTCCAGTTGCCGCAGCGATCCAGCGGCCGCATTGCGTGGATTCACGAAAGTCTTCTCATCGGCTTTACGCGCCCGCTCATTGAGGCTTTCAAAACCGGCTTTCGGCATGAACACTTCGCCCCGCACTTCAAGCACATCGGGCCAGTTGTCGCCCTGAAGCTTGAGAGGAATCGCCTGAATGGTGCGCACGTTACTGGTCACATCCTCACCCTGGCTGCCATCACCCCGGGTTGCTCCCAGAACCAGACTTCCCTGTTCATAGCGCAGACTCACCGCCAGACCATCCAGCTTGGGTTCGGCCAGATAGTTGATCGTTTGCGACTCTGCCAGCTTCAAACGATCCTTGATACGACGTTCAAAATCCCTCATCTCATCATCGTCAAAGGCATTGTCGAGAGAGAGCATCGGCACTTGATGGACCACCTCATCGAAGCCATCCAATGGCTTGTCACCCACTCGCTGGGTTGGTGAATCCGCAGTGATCAGCTCCGGGTACTCCACCTCAAGAGACTGCAGCTCCCGCATCAGCCGGTCGTATTCTGCATCGGGAATCAGTGGGTCGTCATAGACATAATAGCGTCGGTTGTGATCGTTGATCTGCTGACGCAATAGTTCGACCCGGGAGAGGATCTCCTGGCTGGGATTCAACCTTTACTCCTGGCCAGTTGAACCTGTCGACGATGCTCAATGATCTGGCCACGCAGGTGTTCGATGGTCTGCTTGGTCAGGGCACTGTGGGTGTCATCCTGCAGCTCACCGTCCAGAAGAGCCGCCAGTCGTTCGGCGGTGAACAACAGGTCGGAGAAGACCGCCATGCTGTCGCCCGGCACAGGAAGTTGGGTAAACAGGGTCAGCCCCGGTGTGGTGAACTGCTCCACATCCTCGGTGGGAAAGGTACCCGGCTCGACCATACTCGCCAGATTGAATTGGGGGGTCTGCCGGCTGTCGCTGCTGAGCCGGTGATAGATCGACAGGCTGCCCATCACCAATCCTG